>NZ_RZTA01000045.1:0-45487 GCF_004023115.1 Mesorhizobium sp. M6A.T.Cr.TU.017.01.1.1 | reverse complement strand
CCCGCCTGACCGTGCGCAACATCGAGGGCGCCCGCAAATTGCTCATCCGCCTAGCCGCGGCGCTGGCGCCGCTGATCGCCTTTCGCAATCAAGCCGAGGCCGATCTTGCCGAATTGACCCGGGCCAGCGTCGTCACGCTCGAAGGTCTCGGCCGCACCGCGGATGGCAGCCTGAGCGAACTCTATGCGGGCGATGCCGGTGAGAAGCTCGCCGAGCTCTTGCGCGGGCTGGTCGCCGCCTCGGCGTCGTTCTCCTTCGCGGCGGACGAATCGCCCGATGTGATGGAGGCGCTGATCGCGCCCGAAACCGTCAAGCCGGCACAAGGCACCGACAGGAACATCGCCATCTGGGGCGCGTTGGAAGCCCGGTTGCAGAGCGTCGACACGCTGGTCGTCGGCGGGCTCAATGAAGGCGTGTGGCCGCGCAAGCCGGAGAGCGACCGCTTCATGTCGCGGCTGATGAAGACCGGCATCGATCTCGACCCGCCCGAACGGCGCATCGGCCTGGCCGCCCATGATTTCCAGATGGCGATGGGGGCGAAGAAAGTGGTGCTGGCGCGCTCCGCCCGCTCGGGCGACGCGCCGGCGGTGCCGTCGCGCTGGCTGCAGCGCCTCCTGACCTTCATCGGCAAGGACCATGCGGCAGTGCTGCGCCGGCGTGGTGATGAATTCCTTTCCTGGGCACGTGCGCTCGATGCCGGCGAAAGGAGAGATTTCGCGCCGCGACCGCAGCCGCAGCCGCCGCTGGCTGAGCGGCCGCAGCATTTCTCGGTCACCGAGATCGAGACGCTGCGCCGCGACCCTTACGCGATCTATGCCAGGAGGATCCTGCGCCTGATGCCGCTCGACCCGGTCATCCGCGACCCGGGTGCTGCCGAGCGCGGCACGCTGTTTCACGCCATCCTGCATCTTTTCTCGGCGAAGGTGGCCGATCCGCTTGTGCCGGAGGCGCTTGACGGTCTCATCGTCGCCGGCCGCCAATGCTTTGCCGAAGCGGCCCTTCCTAACGATGTCGAGGCGGTATGGTGGCCGCGCTTCGAAAAGCTTGCGGCCGGGATCATCGAATGGGAGCGCGGCCGCGCCCTTGCCGTGACAATGCGGCACGCCGAGGAGCGCGCCGAGAAAACCGGCGTTGGCCGGTCCGGCGTGACGCTGTCCGGCTACGCTGATCGCGTCGACCTGCTGGCCGGCGGCATGGCCGACATTCTCGACTACAAGACCGGCTCCTCGCCGTCCAAGGCGCAGGCGCACACGCTGCTGTCGCCACAATTGGCGCTGGAAGGGGCATTGCTGAGGCGCGGGGCCTTCAAGGGGCTTGGCGCGCGCGAGCCGTCGCAACTGGCCTTCGTCAGGCTGAAGCCGAACGGCGAGGTATTCGAGGAATCCATCCTCGAATACAACCGCAAGCCGCGAACCGCCGCCGATCTCGCCGAGGAGGCCTGGGCGCGGTTGGAAAAACTGCTGATCCATTACGCCGACCCGACGACCGGCTATTTGTCGCGGGCGCTGCCATTTCGCGAGGGCGAGACCGATGGCGACTACGACCATCTCGCCCGCGTTCTCGAATGGTCCGCCGGCGGCGACGCCGACGACGAAGGAGGGGAGGCATGAAGAAGGCCTATCCCATCCCGACCGATACCGCCGCCAGCCAGGCAAGCGCCTCCGACCCGAAAAATTCCGCCTGGGTGTCGGCCAATGCCGGATCGGGCAAGACCCATGTGCTGGCCCAGCGCGTTATCAGGCTCTTGCTGCGTGGCACCGATCCATCGAAGATCCTGTGCCTGACCTACACCCGTGCCGCCGCCACCAACATGTCGAACCGGGTGTTTTCGACGTTGTCGGAATGGACTGCGCTTGCCGACGTCGATCTGGCGGCGAGGGTAGAGGCGCTGGACGGTCGCCAGCCCGATCGCGAAACCATGCGCCGCGCGCGCCGGCTGTTCGCCGAGGCGCTGGAGACGCCGGGCGGGCTGAAGATCCAGACCATCCACGCCTTCTGCGAATCGGTGCTGCACCAGTTCCCGCTGGAAGCCAACATTCCGGCCCATTTCGAAATGCTCGATCCGCAGATGGAGGCGTCGCTCTTCGCCGCCGCCCGTCGTGACATGATCTCGGGCACGGCCGCCGGCGATGCGGGACTGGCAGAGGCATTCGCCACCATTCTGGAGCGCGGCGGCGAACATGGGCTCGACGCATTGCTGGCCGAGATCGTGCGCAAGCGCGACGGCTTGCGCGCCTTCATCAGCGCGGCCGGTGGCGATGGCTTCCGGGCGCTGTTCGACGAGTTCAGGTTTCGCGCCGGCCAGACCGCCGAAGGCCTGGCTGCATCCGTCTGGCCGCTGCCGGGCTTCCTGCCGGACTATTTCATTACCTTTGCCCGCGCTGCTGAAGCCGCCGATGCCCGCATTGTGCTGAACAATTTGCTGCCCTACGCCCATCTTGCCTTCGCCCAGGATGATCCGGTTCGCCGGCTGCAATTGCTGGCAAAAGCCTTCCTGCGGGCAGATGGCGAGCCTTATGAGCCGGCAAAGACGTTCAAGAAGGCGCTGCTCGACCGGCTGCCCGATCTTGCCGAGCGCTATCTGGCGGCGGCCGATGCCATCCTCGAAATCTCCGACCGATTGGCCCTGTTCAGGATGCTGGAGGGCACACGTGCCGCGCTAACCATCGCCGACTGGCTGATCGCCCGCTACGAGCACTTGAAGCGCGCCCGCGGCTTCCTCGACTTCAACGACCTCATCACCCGAACGGTCAATCTCCTGGCGCGGCCCGACGCCGGTCCATGGGTGCAATACAAGCTCGATCAAGGCATCGACCATATCCTGCTCGACGAGGCGCAGGACACAAGTCCCGACCAGTGGGAGGTGGTGAAGCGGTTGGCTGAGGAATTCTTTGCTGGGTTCGGCGCGCGCGACAATGTTCATCGCACGGTCTTTGCCGTCGGCGACGAAAAGCAGTCGATCTATTCCTTTCAAGGAGCGGCGCCCGACTCCTTCGCCGACTCAAGGCTGCTGTTTTCCGGAAGGGTGCGCGCCGCCAACGCCGCCTTCGCCGATCTCAAGCTGACCTGGTCCTTCCGCTCGACCGACGACGTGCTTGCGGCGGTGGACCGTGTCTTTGCCGACCCGGTCGTGCGGCGCGGCATCAGCCACGATCCCGACCCGCTGGACCACAAGGCGATCCGCACTGATGCGCCGGGCTATGTCGAGGTCTGGCCATCGATCGGTGCCGACGTCGTCGACGAACCCGACGACTGGACGCAAGCCGTCGACCACGCCCATGCGCCGGCGGTGCGTGTTGCCGAGAACGTGGCGGCGACCATTGCCGGCTGGATCGGCGCCGGCGAGATCATCGAAGGCCGTGGCAAGAAGCTTCGACCCGGCGACGTGCTGGTGCTGGTGCGCAAGCGCGATCGTTTCGTCCATGCGCTGACGCGCGCGCTGAAGCGCCGCGACATCCCGGTCGCCGGCGCCGACCGGCTCAGCCTGCCCGGCCATATCGCCGTGAAGGACCTGATCGCGCTCGGTCACTTTCTCATCCAGCCTGAGGACGATCTGTCGCTCGCCGCCGTGCTGCGCAGCCCGATTTTCGATGTTTCGGAAGAGATGCTTTTCGCGCTTGCGGGCGAGCGGCCGTCTGGTCTCTCCCTGATCGCATCGCTCAGGCAGCATGCCGTCGAAAGTGCAACCTTGGCCGCAATCGTTACCCAACTCGACACATGGTCTGATGAAGCCGCCTTCAAGCCGGTGTTCGAATTCTATGCCGGGGCTCTCGCCCGCGACGGCCTGCGCAAGAAAATGATCGCGCGGCTCGGACCGGAAGCTGGCGACATCCTAGACGAGTTTCTGAGCTTTTGCCTGGCCGAGGAACGGACCGGCCTGCCGGGACTGGAATCCTTCCTGTCGACGCTGGAAAACGCAGGTCCCGAGATCAAGCGCGAAATGGACCAGACCCGCGACGAGGTTCGCGTCATGACCGTGCATGCTGCCAAGGGCCTGGAGGCGCCTGTCGTGTTCCTGGTCGATGGTGGCTCGGCGCCGTTCAGCGACCAGCATCTGCCGCGACTGATGCCGTTCGATGGCTCGGGCGAACACTGGGCCGGCAAGGGCTATCTCTGGCGCTCGGCCAGCGATGTCGCCAATGGAATTTCACGGGCCGCTTCGGTCCGCGCTCGCGAACTGGCTGACGACGAATACCGCCGGCTGCTCTATGTCGGCATGACCCGCGCCGAGGACCGCCTGATCGTCTGCGGCTATCACGGCAAGCGGGCGCCGAATGCCGGCACCTGGCATTCGATCGTCAGCCGCGCGCTGGTCGGCGCTCCCGAAAGCGCTGAGCGGCAGCACCCCGCCACCGGCGAGACCGTGCATTGGTTTCACGTGACAAAATTGCCGCCGGTCGCACAGGCGGCGGCCGAAGAGGCGCGGCAGACGCAACAGTTCGAGCCGTTGCCAAGGACCCTGTTCCAGCCCTTGCCGCCCTTCGAGGATCTGCCGCGACCGCTGTCGCCCTCCGGCGCCTCGGCGCTAATCGACGAAGCCAAGGAAGCGGTGATCGACACCGGCTCGCCGGTGCTGGACACCGAGGCGGAGCCTAGTTTTGCCGTGATGCGCGGATTGGCGCTGCACAAATTGTTGCAGATGCTGCCCGGCATTGCGGAGGCCGAACGCCGGGACGCCGCGGAACGCTATCTCAGCCGCGCTGGCGCGCAATGGCCTGAAACCGAGCGCGACAAGGCCTTAGCCTCGGTGGCGGCGATCCTTGCCGATAGCCGCTTCGATCAGCTGTTTGCATCATCGTCGCGCGCCGAAGTCGCGGTCATGGGCAGCCTGGAGGTGAAGGGCAAGCTGCGCTCCATCTCCGGCAAGATCGACCGGCTGGCGGTCACATCAGGCAAGGTGTCGATCGTCGACTACAAGACCAACCGGCCGGCGCCTGCAACCCTGGCGGACGTTCCACCGGCCTATGTCCTGCAGCTCGCGCTCTACCGCGCGCTGCTCCAGCCGCTTTACCCCGGACATGAGGTCTCGGCGGCGCTGCTGTTCACTGAAGCACCACGCTTGATCGAGCTGCCGCCGGCGGCGATGGACGATGCCCTTGCCCGACTCACGAGAGCGTGACACAAGACCTGCTTGAAGAAGGGCGCGGTAACCACCACATTTGGTGCGACAATAACTCTCGAAAGGATCTCCCGCATGGCCACCGTCAAGGTCGACAAGAGCAACTTCCAGACCGATGTGCTTGACGCCAAGGAGCCGGTCGTGGTCGATTTCTGGGCGGAATGGTGCGGCCCATGCAAGATGATCGCGCCGGCGCTGGAAGACATCGCCATCGAACTCGGCAGCAAGGTCAAGATCGCCAAGCTCAATATCGACGAGAATCCCGAGCTGGCCGCGCAGTTTGGCGTACGCTCGATCCCGACGCTGATGATCTTCAAGGGCGGCGAAATGGCTGACATGAAGGTCGGCGCCGCGCCGAAGACCGCCCTGTCGCACTGGATCAACGGCAATCTCGCCTGATCCGACCGAAAATTTCGCAGACGAGCCCGGCCCCCGTGCCGGGCTTTTCTTTTACTGGCGTCATGCGCTGGTCCGCCCTGGCACTCGCCGCCCGCCGCCGCATGTTCTTCTTTACGTCAAACAGGAGAACGACATGACCGGATCCGCCAAGGCCACCGTCTTCATCGACAATGAGCGCGTCATCGTCACCGAATACCGCTTCGCGCCGGGTGACAACACCGGCTGGCACCGTCATGGCCACGACTATGTCATCGTGCCGCTGATGGACGGCAAGCTGAAGCTCTTGACCAAGGACGGCGAATCCTTCGCCGAAATGAAGAAGGGCGCGCCCTATTTCCGCAAGGAAGGCGTCGAGCACGACGTCATCAGCGCCAATGAGGGCGAATACGCCTTCATCGAGATTGAGCTGAAGTAGTCCCCACCGAGGCCGTCTCCGCCATAGGCGTGAGGCGATCACCAACCCGCGATACGATCGCCTCCGACGAACTGCGCACTTTTCTCAGTGTATTCAAACAGTTCTATCTTCACGTTGTTAGGGTCGCGAATCCACGCCTGGTAGGTATCATCGCATGCGTGTTTCTTTGACGTGACTTCAACGCCTTTCGCTCTTACGTGGGCGATCGCGGCGTCAAGGTTTTCCACTTCAAGGCAGAAGTGGTTGATCTGGTTCAAGTCGCTATAGCTGGCCCTGTCTTTCTGGAACACCTCGACGTGGCTGCGGCTGCCGCAATTAAGGTAGAAACCGAAAATCTTGCCGTCGCGCAGGAAGTTGAACTGGGTGTCCATGCCGAGGACGTCCCGATAGAAGCTTCGCGTCACTTCGAGATCATCTGCGAAGATGCAAACGTGAGCGAGCTGCTTTACGTTGATCATGGCTGACTCCTCGTGGTGATTTGACGAAGTCCGTCATCATGGCCTGGTGAACCAGAGCCTCAAACCGGCGGCGTGCCGTTTTCGGCCAGCACCGCGCCGGCCAGATAGAGCGAACCGCTGATCAGGATGCGCGGCGGCGGTCCGTCCCAGGTATCGCGCAGCAGCATCAGCGCATTGGCGACAGAACTCACCGGTTCGGCCGACAGGCCGGCCTCGACGGCGCGGACCGCCAGTTCGTCATTCGGCACGCTGGCCTCGCTGAGGCTCACCGGCACCGTGTAGACATGCCGCACCAAGCCCTTGAAGGCGCTGAAATAACCGCTCTGGTCCTTGGTGTTGATCATGCCGGAAATCAGGAACAGCGGCCGCGGGTTCTTTTCCTCCTGCTCGGCCAGCGCCTCGGCGACGACCACGCCGGCGCCCGGATTATGGCCGCCGTCGAGCCAGATGTCGGCGCCCTTCGGCGCCAGTTCCGTCAGCCTGCCTTGCGGCAATTTCTGCATCCGCCCCGGCCAGGCGACATTGGCCATCGCCTTGTCGGCGACGCGATGGCTGATCTCGAAGCCCGCTGCCTTGACCGCCGCAATTGCCGCCGCCGCATTGGCGAACTGGTGGCGACCCGGCAGGCGCGGTGGCGACAGGTCCATCAATCCGTCTTCGTCCTGATAAACCATGCGGCCGTTTTCCTCGAAGGCGAGGAAATCCTGGCCATAGACGAAGGCGGGACAGTCGAGCCGCTCGGCGGTTTCGATAAGCACCTGAAGCGCCGTCTCGCTTTCCTGCGCACCGATGACCACCGGGCAACCGCGCTTGATGATGCCGGCCTTTTCGGCGGCGATCAGTTCGACACGGTCGCCGAGAAAGGATTCGTGATCGAGCGAGACCGGCATGATCACCGACACTGCCGGCTCGGTGATGACATTGGTGGCGTCGAAGCGGCCGCCGAGGCCGACCTCGATGATGACGGCATCCGCCGGATGTTCGGAAAACAGCAGGAAGGTGACCGCGGTGAGGATTTCGAAGACGGTGATCTTCTGGCCTTCATTGGCCTTGGCGACCCGGGCGATGGCGTCGGCAAAGACTTTGTCCTCGACCAGCCTGCCGCCGCCGTCGGCGGCCAGCCGGTAGCGCTCATGCCAGTTCACCAGATGAGGCGATGTGTGGACATGGACGCGGTGGCCGGACGCTTCGAGCAGCGCCCGCGAAAACGCGGCGCAGGAGCCCTTGCCGTTGGTGCCGGCGATGTGGATGACCGGCGGCAGATGGTTCTGCGGATTGCCCAGCCGCTCCAGCAGTCGCGAAATGCGGTCGAGCGAAAGATCGAAGCCCTTCGGATGAAGCGACATCAGGCTTTCGATTTCGCGGTCGGCGGCAAGCGTGGTCATGGGAGAATCCTAGGCGCGCCACAGATGGCGCGCAATCGCGGTTCGCGACGAAGGATGTCGCGTCAGGCTTGCGGGCGTGCTTCCGCCGGGATCGCCGCCGGCGGCAGGATTTCTGGTTCCATCGGCTTTTGCTCTTCCGGCAGCTTGAGCAGCATTTTCAGGAGCCGTGCAATCGTCTGGCGCATCTCCAGCCGCGAGACCACCATGTCGACCATGCCGTGCTCCATCAGATACTCGGAGCGCTGGAAGCCGTCGGGCAGCTTTTCCCTGATGGTCTGCTCGATGACGCGCGGCCCGGCAAAGCCGATCAGCGCGCCGGGCTCGGCGATGTGGACGTCGCCCAACATGGCGTAGGAGGCGGTGACGCCGCCGGTGGTTGGGTTGGTCAGAACGACGATATAGGGAAGACCGGCCTCTTTCAGCCGATCGACGCCGATCGTGGTCCTCGGCAATTGCATGAGCGACAGGATGCCTTCCTGCATGCGGGCGCCGCCGGAGGCCGCGAACAGGATCAGCGGCCGCTTGCGTTGCAAGGCGACCTCGAAGCCACGAACAATGGCGTCGCCGGCGGCCATGCCGAGCGAGCCGCCCATGAAGGCGAAGTCCTGCACGGTCACCACCACCGGCAGGCCTTCGACGGTGCCCAGCGCATTGATGATCGCGTCCTCCAGGCCGGTCTTGGCCTTGGCGTCCTTCAGCCGGTCGGTGTAGCGCTTCTCGTCGCGGAACTTCAGCGGGTCCTGCACGACCTTGGGGTTTTCGAGCGTCTCGTACTTGCCGTCGTCGAAGAAGAATTTCAGCCGCTCCTTAGCCGAGATCTTCATGTGGTGGCCGGAGGACGGGATGACGAACTGGTTCTGCTCCAGATCCTTGTGGAAGACCATCTCGCCGGTCTCCGGATCCTTGATCCAGAGATTCTCGGGCATGTCGGTGCGCCGGCCGAGCATCGAATTGATCTTCGGGCGAACGTAGTTGGTGATCCAGTTCATCGCTTCGGCTCCTGTCCTGACGAAGAGTTAGACCATGATCCCGAAAAGTGGAAACCGGTTTTCGGTAAGATCATGGTCAACCAGAAGATCAAGACTATTCGGCGGCAGCAAGGCGAGCCGCGCGCACGCCTTGCGAAAGCCCGCTGACCAGCGTGGCGACCGCCTCGGCCGGGTCGGCGGTTTTTTCGCCCTTCGGCCCCAGAACATTGGCGACCGCATTGACGATCGCGGTGCCGACGACGACGCCATCGGCATTGGCGCCGATTACGCGCGCCTGCTCGGCGGTCTTGACGCCGAAGCCGACGCAGACCGGCAGGTCGGTATGGCCCTTGATGCGCGTGACCGCCGCCGCCACCTTGCCGGTGTCGGCAAGGGCTGAGCCGGTGATGCCGGTCATCGACACGTAGTAGACGAAGCCGGAGGTGTTCTGCAGCACCTTGGGCAGGCGCTTGTCGTCGGTGGTCGGCGTCGCCAGCCGGATGAAATTGATGCCGGCCTTCAGTGCCGGAATGCACAGCTCCTCATCCATTTCCGGCGGCAGGTCGACGACGATCAGCCCGTCGATGCCGCTGGCCAGCGCGTCGCTCAGGAAGCGGTCGACGCCGTGGATGTAGATCGGATTGTAGTAGCCCATCAAAACGATCGGCGTTTCATTGTCTCCGGCGCGGAATTCCGACGCCATCTTCAGCGTCTTGACCAGCGTCTGGCCGCCTTTTAGCGCGCGCAGGCCGGCCGCCTGGATCGCCGGGCCGTCGGCCATCGGATCGGAAAACGGCATGCCAAGCTCGATGATGTCACTGCCGGCGCCGGGCAGCGCTTTCATGATCGACAGGGAGGTGTCGTAGTCCGGGTCGCCGCCCATGAAATAGGTGACGAGCGCCGGGCGGCCTTCGGCCTTCAGCTTGGCCATGCGGCGGTCGATGCGGGTGGTCATGATCAGATCTCCATGCCCAGCATATTGGCCACCGTATGCACGTCCTTGTCGCCGCGGCCGGACAGGTTGACGATGACGATCTGGTCCTTGTCCATGGCGGGCACGATCTTCACCGCATGCGCGATGGCATGGGCGGATTCGAGCGCCGGAATGATGCCTTCGACGCGCGTCGTCAGCTGGAACGCCTCCAGCGCCTCATCGTCGAGAACAGGCACATAGTCGACGCGGCCCGAGTCGCGCAGCCAGGAATGCTCCGGCCCGACGCCCGGATAATCGAGACCGGCCGAGATCGAATGCCCGTCCATGATCTGCCCGTCGGCGTTCTGCAGGAGATAGGTGCGGTTGCCGTGCAGCACGCCGGGCGCGCCGGCGCTCATCGAGGCGCAATGCTCGATGCCGTCGAGGCCGCGGCCGCCGGCCTCGATGCCGATGATGCGAACCTCTTTGTCGTCGAGGAAGGGATGGAACAGGCCGATGGCGTTCGAGCCGCCGCCGACGCAGGCGATAATGGTGTCCGGCAGCCGGCCTTCCTGCTCGAGGATCTGCGCGCGCGCCTCGGTGCCGATCACCGACTGGAAGTCGCGCACCAGCTCCGGATAGGGGTGCGGGCCGGCGGCGGTGCCGATCAGGTAATAGGTGTCCTCGACATTGGTCACCCAGTCGCGCAGGGCCTCGTTCATGGCGTCCTTGAGCGTGCCGTGGCCTGCTGTCACCGGCCGCACCTCGGCGCCGAGCAGCTTCATCCGGAAGACGTTCGGGCTTTGCCGGGCGACGTCGGTTGCGCCCATATAGACGACGCAAGGAAACCCGAAACGCGCCGCCACCGTGGCCGACGCCACGCCGTGCTGGCCGGCGCCGGTCTCGGCGATGATGCGCTTCTTGCCCATGCGCTTGGCCAGCAGGATCTGGCCAAGGCAGTTGTTGATCTTGTGCGAGCCGGTGTGGTTCAAATCCTCGCGCTTGAAATAGACTTTCGCACCGCCGCCGAGGCCCTTCGCCGCGGAAACCTCACGAAGATGCCTGGTCAGGCCTTCGGCGAAATAAAGCTTCGACGGCCGGCCGGCATAGTGGGTCGAAAGGTCAGTCAGCTCAGCCTTGAAATCCGGATCGTCCTTGACCTCGTTCCAGTGCCGTTCCAGGTCGAGGATCAGCGGCATCAGCGTTTCGGCAACGAAACGACCGCCGAAGATGCCGAACATACCCTGTTCGTCGGGTCCGGTGCGGAAGGAATTGGGTATCGTCGGCTTGTTCATCGCCGATCTCCTACTTCTTGTTTGGAGCATGTCCTTGTCGACCGGTTTCCACGTTTCCGGGACATGCTCCGGGTTCTATCCTCAGGCGGCGCGGTTGTCGCGTGCTGCCCTGACGGCCCGGAAAAACTGTTCGATCAGCGCCGGATCCTTGACGCCCGGCGCGCTTTCCACGCCCGAGGAAATGTCTAATCCGGACGGGTTGGCAAGCCGAAGAGCATCGCCGATATTGGCGGCGTTGATCCCACCGGAAAGCATGTAATCGACGCCTGCGTCAAGGCCGGCCAGAATGCGCCAGTCGAAGGCAACGCCGTTGCCGCCCGGCAGTTCCGAACCCTTAGGCGGCTTGGCGTCGAACAGGAAGCGGTCGGCAACGCCGATGAAGGGTTTTATCCGCTTCAGATCGACAGCCTCGCTGACCGACAGCGCCTTCATCACCGGCAGGCCATAGCGCGCCTTCAACTCGACCACCCGCTCGGGCGTTTCCGAACCATGCAGCTGCAGCATGTCCGGGCGCATTTTCCCGACGATTTCATTCAAAAACGCGTCGCTGGCGTCGACCGTCACGGCAACCGCCTTGGCCTTGCCGATTGCCGCTTCGCGCAAGCGGCCGGCTTCCGCCGGCTCGACATAGCGCGGGCTTTTGGCAAAGAGAATAAAGCCGACATGGCTGGCGCCGCCGGCCAATGCCGCGGCCAATGCCTTGTCGGTCTTCAGTCCGCATATCTTGATGTCGAGCGCCATGGCGCGGGATTGGCACGAAACGGCAAAAGAGTCGAGAAAAAGCGCATGTTTGCCACCAGCGCGGAACGCGCTACCTTACTTCAGACAGTACAGGCGGGAGTAAACAAGCATGGCAGACCAAACCGTCGCCCAACTCAGGCAAAAGATCGCCCAGGCCCACGAGGTCATCGCTCATCTGATGGACAAGGCCGCCTTCAACGGCGCCGAGGCACATCGCGCGCTGGCCTATTTCAGCAACGATGCCTTCGAGAAGAATTTCTTGCCATGGCCGCGCCATACCGACGAAGGCTTACGTCCCGAAGAGCTGAACGCCGCCAACGACGATTGATCGGGCGATCTACTCGAACATGATCGCTTGCAGCGCGCCGCCATTGCGCTTGAGCCAATCCTTGCACCGCTCGGTGTCGGGGCAAAGCTGCTCGCACAATTTCCAGAATTTCGGGCCGTGGTTCATCTCCTTGAGATGCGCCACCTCATGCGCGACGAGATAGTTTATAACAGGCGATGGCGCCATCATGATGCGCCAGGAGAAGGACAAATTGCCGTCGGAGGTGCACGATCCCCAGCGGCTCGACGTGTCCTTGAAGCGGATCGCCTTGGCGCGCTTGCCGACCGCGCCGGTATGCTTGACCACCAGCGCCTCGATCTCGCGCTTGGCTTCGCGCTTGAGGAAATCGGCGATGCGGCGCGGCAGGTGCACGCGATCGCCGTGCACGATCATCAGCGGACCGCGCTCGTCGCGCGACAGCGTGACGGTCCCGCGTTTCGAAGGCTCATGAACGATGCGATGCGGCACGCCGCGCACCGGTACCTTGATGCCGGGCCGCACCTGCGGCCGGTTGGGCACCTTGGCCAGCCGCTGCTCCAGCCAGTCCTGATGGCGGTCCAGGAATTTTTCGACTTCGCCACGGCGCAAGCCCGGCGGCACGGTGATGCGCAAGCCACGGCCGCCGGAATCGATGCGCAGCGTCAGGCGCCGCGCCCGGTCGCTCTCGACGATCTTGAGCGGCAGCGTGCGGCCGGCAACACAATGCTCTCGCTCCACGACGGGGGCGGGCCTGGGTTTGGTCAGGTTGCGGAAGAAGCCGAATGACATGGGGCGACGATACGTGATTCGAGGAAAACGAATAGAACATAAAAGAAACGGCGCCGCTGACGCGACGCCGTTTTTTGATTATTTATCGGGGCAAGTGCCTTACTCGTCCAGTAGGCCTGGCGTGGATTTGCCACCGCGTTTGCCGGTCCCCGTCGAGCCGGTTGATCCACCGGTTGTAGGCGACGTCGACTTGTTGCGGTTCGCCATGAAGCGGTCGAACTCTTCCTGGTCCTTGGCGCGACGCAGTTCCCTGGCATATTCGTCGAACTCGCTCAGCATCTCGTCGAGCTTGCGGCGCTCTTCATTGAGCCGCTCGAGTTCCTTTTCGCGCCAGTCGTCGAAAGCGACGTTGCCGGTGCGGGCGGAGCCGTGGCCCCAGCGCGCCGCTTTGTCGGAACTGCGGCGGCAGCCGGCGAAGATGCCGTCGGTGGCGCGGTTGACGTCGCGCTTGAAGCCTTCAAGCCGGTCGCCCCAGATGATGTAGGCGAGCATGGCGAGGCCGAGCGGCCAGAACACCATGAAGCCGATCACCATCAGTGCGATGGTTGCCGGCGTCCAGGCCGGACGGATCAATGCAGATGTGTTCATTTTCTCCCAATCCTTCAGTTGGAGACAGCCAAACCCGGCTGCGTGGAATCGAAATGGGAAGGGAAAAACGGCGATTCAAGACAGTGTCAGCCAAAACCGGACAAGCAGCTGAAATGATTATCGCTTTTTGAGAGTTTCAAGGAAAAGGATGACCAGGCCCGCAATCAGGCCCCAGAACGCCGCGCCGACGCCGAACAGCGTCAGCCCCGAGGCGGTGACGGCAAAAGTGACGGTGGCGGCCATGCGCTCGCCGTCTTCCTTCAAGGCGATCGACAGCGCGTTGGCGAGCGGTGCCATCAGCGCCAGCCCGGCAACCAGCACGATCAGGCTCTGCGGCAGCACGGCGAAGATCGCCACTAGCGAGGCGCCGAAAATCGCGAAGACGAGATAGGCAAGCGCGTAGAAGGGACCAGTCTTCCAGCGCTCGCCCGGATCAGGATGCACGTCGGGGCCGGTGCAGATCGCCGCTGAGATCGCCGCCAGATTGGTGGTCGAGGCCCCGAATGGCGCCGACAGCAGCGAAAGCAGGCCGGTGACGCCGATCAGCGGGCCGGGGTCTGGGTGGTAGCCCGCGGCCCTCAGCACGGCGAGGCCGGACAGGTTCTGCGAGGCCATGGTGACCAGATAAAGCGGCAGCGCCAGGCCGATGATCGCCGTGACGGTGAACTGCGGCGCAATCAGCGTCAAAGTCGAAAGCTCCGGCGTCGGCAGGCCACCGACCCGGCCGGTGAGGAAGGCGGCAGCGCCGCCGCCGATCAGCACCGCCAGCACCGAGAGCGCCGGATTGAACAGGCGGATGACGAAGAAGGCGGCGATCAGCGGCAGGATCAGCCACGGGTCGGCGGGAATGGCCTTCACCGCGTTGATGGCGAAGGTGACGACGATGCCGGCAAGCATTCCCGACGCGACCGAGGCCGGTATCCTGGCGATCAGCTTGGTCAAAGGCCTGAACAGGCCCGTGGCGATCAGCAAAATCCCGGTGACGATGAAGGCGCCGACAGCCTCGCCGATTGAAAAGCCGCTCGATGCCGCGATCAGCGCCACCCCCGGCGTCGACCATGCGGCGATGACCGGCATCCTGGTGCGCCATGACAACCACAGGCTCTCGATCGCCATGGCGAGGCAGATCGCCGTCACCCAGCTCGCGGTTTCGACCTGCGTCGCGCCGACCGCCTTGGCAGCGGCGATGACGATGGCCAGCGTGCCGCCGAAGCCGACGATCGCCGCGACGAAGGCGGATACCGGAATGGAAATACGCATGTCTCTACCCCGCCTGCCGCAGCATGGCGTCGACCGCCCGCACCAGCATGTCGAGGTCCTGCGGCCGCGACAGGCGGTGATCGCCGTCGGGGATCAGCGACAGCGTGACGTCGTCGGCCGGCAGCAGGCCGACCAGTTTCAGCGCATGGCTCGACGGCACGTCGGCATCGGCCAGCCCTTGCAATATGTGGACGGGGCAATGGGTGTCGATCGGGCCGGTCATTGTCAGGTTGTTGCGGCCGTCCTCGATCAGCGCTCGGGTGTAGACGTAAGGCTCGGCCGAATAGTTCGACGGCTCCTCGAAAAAACCCTTTTTGGCAAGGTCTCGCTTCTGCGCTTTGGTCAGCGCCGGCTCGACCAGCTCGGCGGTGAAATCCGGCGCCGGAGCCAGAAGCACCAGGCCGGCGATGCGGTTCTCGCCTGCCTTGTGCAATTCCTGAACCATGCGCAGCGCGATCCATGCGCCCATCGACGAGCCGACCAGGATTTGCCTGCCTTGCGTGAAATGGCGAAAGACAGCGAGGCTCTGCGAAAGCCATTTCGAGATGGTGCCGTCGGCAAAGGCGCCACCCGATTCGCCATGGCCGGAATAATCATGGCGCAGGAAAGCACGACCTTGCCCGCTCGCCCATTCCGACAGCTTCTCGGCCTTGGTGCCCAGCATGTCCGACTTGTAGCCGCCGAGCCAGACAATGCCTGGTGCAGCACCCGCAGCGCGCCTGACAGCGATGCTGGTTCCGTCGACGTCGAGAAAAATCGGTGCGGTCATGGCTAACTCCTCAGGCAGGTCTTTTGGCACGGCTGGCGGTTCAACGAAAAGCGCTCGGCAAGTTTCTTCGTTTGGTGCAGGCTGCGGTCAGGGAACAGGTGATTTCCTGTGAACGCTGTGCTATTGACTCCGGCCGCGCGCTCACCACATTGGCGCGTTCACAAATCTGAACTGAAAATCCTGAACGAAACGGCTCAAGGAGACCACGACCATTCGCAGACCTTTCAAAGCAACGGCGCCCACCAAGGAGGGCCCGCGCTCCAACCGTGACATCCGGGTCCCCCGGGTCCAGCTTATCGACGCCGAAGGCCAGAACCACGGCGATGTCTCCATCAACGACGCATTGCTGCTCGCCGAAGAGGCTGGGCTCGATCTGGTCGAGATATCGCCCAACGCGGTGCCGCCCGTCGTAAAAATCCTCGATCTCGGCAAGCTGAAATACGCCAACCAGAAGAAGGCGGCCGAGGCGCGCAAGAACCAGAAGGTCATCGAGATCAAGGAGATCAAGATGCGCCCGAACATCGACAGCCATGATTACGAGACCAAGATGAAAGCGGTCCGGCGGTTTTTCGAGGAAGGTGACAAGGTCAAGCTGACATTGCGCTTTCGCGGCCGCGAGATGGCGCATATGGAACTCGGCATGCAGCTTCTGAACAAGGTTCGCGAGGAAGTGGCGCCCATCGCCAAGGTCGAAGCGGAACCGAAGCTCGAAGGCCGCCAGATGATGATGGTGCTGGCGCCCCGCTAAAAGCGATCCCGTCAAAGCAAAGGCCGCTTCGGCGGCCTTTTGTTTTTGTTTTTGTCTTCGCCATGATTTCTCCGCAAGTTGCCCATGATTTCTCCGCAAGTTGCATCGACAAGGAACCTGGTTGCCGGTCCTCGCGGCAAAGGATTGTTCCATGGCCGCTGCGGCACGTTCTCCGATCGAAAAGTCGTTCGACGAAATGGGCCGCTATCAGCGGCGCCGGCGCCTTCTGCTGGCGCTGCTGATCGGTGTTTTTTGCGCTTTGCTGATCTTCGGCGGCTCCGCGCACGATGAGCTAGCCCACGAACGCATAGAGGGGCAGTACGGGATCGCCCTGATACTGATCGGGATCGGCGGCCGGCTCTGGTCGATCCTCTATATCGGCAACCGCAAGTCGGCCGAAGTGGTTGCTACCGGTCCATATTCGGTGATGCGCAACCCGCTGTATTTTTTCTCTACCATAGCGGCCGCCGGCATCGGCGCCCAGACCGGCAGCGTGATCGTCTCGGTGGCGTCGGCGGTTTTGTGCGCGGCCGCGTTCTACATCGTCACGCTGCGCGAGGAACGGCATTTGACCACCGTGCTCGGGGCGCCGTACAAGGACTACATCGCACGGGTGCCGCGGTTTTTTCCCAATCCCTTGCTTTTTCGCGATCAGGCCGAGGTCACCTTCACACCGCGCGTCTTCAATCACACGCTGCGCGATGGCTTGATGTTCCTGGCTTCCATACCGTTTTTCGAACTCATCGAGTCCGGACAGGAAAGCGGTGTAATTCCCGTCCTGTTCTGGCTGTATTGAGCTACGGATGGGCAGGCAAAGAGGCGACATGCATTAAATCCGCCTGAATTATCCCGCAAAGGCGTCCCGGCGATCGGCGGGGCGCCTGTTTTCTTAGCCAGACGCTGCGATCGCCGGCAAAGTTCCTCGACGATCGGATTCCCAACATGCTCAATGAAGTTAAATCGGCGCAGGCCGAACAAGTGCAGGCCAGGCGTGCGCTGGGCAGCTACCAGCACGCGCGCAGGATGGTGCTTGCCGTGCTCGTGCTCGTCATGTTCGTGGCGCTGCTGTTCGGCCAATCTGCCTTTCCTCCCGAAAGCGTGCCGCACGAAACGATCGAAATGGTCGGCATCCTGCTGATCTTTCTCGGCATTGTCGGGCGCTTGTGGTCGACGCTCTATATCGGCGGACGCAAATCCTCCGAGGTGGTCACCGGCGGACCCTATTCGATTACCCGCAATCCGCTCTATGTCTTCTCCTCGATGGCTGCCGCCGGCGTCGGCGCGCAGATGGGCTCGATCACCGCGACGGTAGGCTTCGCGGTGATTTGCGCCGCCGCCTTTCATGTCGTCATCCTGCGCGAGGAGAAGTTCCTGAAGGAAGCCCTCGGCACTCCATTCCAGGCCTATGTGGCGCGGGTGCCGCGCTTCTTCCCGAAGCTTTCGCTGTATCAGGAAGGCGACACCGGCAGCTTCAAGCCGCGCCTGCTGCGCACGACGCTGCTGGACGGATTGGTGTTCCTCGTTGCCTTGCCGTTTTTCGAGTTGATCGACGGCGCCCAACAGTCGGGCATACTGCCGGTGCTGTTCCGTTTCCCATGAGCGCTGGTGTTGCTGAGCACTGGGTGTTGCGCGCCGGCCCGCTTTGACGTATAGGACCGCCGTTCCCAAAAACCGCCCGGCAGGGCATGCCGTGGCGGTTTCATTTGCTTTTCGGGCTTTGGTCGGCCTGAAGCGAACAAAAAGCGCGATGATGCGCATATAAACGGAGTAGCAAAATGCCCAAGATGAAGACCAAGTCAGCCGCCAAGAAGCGGTTCAAGATCACAGGTACGGGTAAAGTCCTGTCGGCTGCGGCCGGCAAGCGTCACGGCATGATCAAGCGTTCCAACAAGTTCATTCGAAATGCCCGCGGCACGATGGTTCTGGCTGAACCGGATGGCAAGAAGGTCATCAAGAATTTTCTGCCGAACGGCCTCTAAGGCATTCGGTCTGGACAGCGTTTTAAGGAGATCATGACATGGCACGCGTAAAAAGAGGCGTCACCTCGCACGCCAAGCACAAGAAGGTCCTGAAAGCCGCCAAGGGTTTCTACGGCCGTCGCAAGAACACCATCCGCATCGCCAAGCAGGCGGTGGAAAAGTCGCTGCAGTATGCCTACCGCGACCGCAAGAACCGCAAGCGTTCGTTCCGCGCTCTGTGGATCCAGCGCATCAATGCCGCGACCCACGAGCATGGCCTGACCTATGGCCGCTTCATCGACGGCCTCAACAAGGCCGGCATCGAGATCGACCGCAAGATCCTGTCGGATATGGCCATCCACGAGCCGCAGGCATTTGCCGCACTTGTGGCTAAGGCGAAGGTCGCGCTCGAATACCTCAAGAACACCACGCCGAACGCTTTTGAAAGCGCTGTCGCCTAAGCCAGCGCTTCCCAAGCATTCGCAATTCTGATTTTGGGGAACCCGCGCTGGCACGGCTGGCGCGGGTTTTCTTTGCTTCCAATCGAGTCTGAAACATGAGTGACATGGAAACTCTCGAAAATTCCCTGATGACCGACATTGCGTCGGCCGCCGACGAGCAGGCGATCGAAGCCGTGCGTGTTTCAGCGCTCGGCAAGAAGGGTTCGGTCTCAGAAATGCTGAAGACGCTCGGCTCGATGAGCGCAGAAGAGCGCCAGATAAAAGGCCCGGCTATCAACGGCCTCAAGAACCGCGTCACCGAGGCGCTTACAGCGCGCCGCGCCGAGCTGAAGGACGTGGCGATCGCAGCCAGGCTCGCGGCGGAAAAGGTCGATGTGACGCTACCGGTGCGGCAATCGCCGGCCGAGCGCGGTCGTATCCATCCGATCAGCCAGGTCAGCGACGAGATCGCCGCGATCTTCGGCGATCTCGGCTTTGCCATCGCAGAAGGTCCCGATATCGAGACCGATTATTACAATTTCACCGCGCTGAATTTCCCGGAAGGCCATCCGGCGCGCGAGATGCACGACACCTTCTTCTTCCAGTCGGACGAGAAGGGCGAGCGCAAGCTGTTGCGCACCCACACCTCGCCGGTGCAGATCCGCACCATGGAGGCGCAGAAGCCGCCGATCCGCATCGTCATTCCCGGAAAAACCTACCGGCAGGATTCCGATGCCACCCACTCGCCGATGTTCCATCAGGTCGAGGGTCTGGTGATCGACAAGACAGCCAATGTCGCCAACATGAAATGGGTGCTGGAGGAGTTCTGTAAGGCCTTCTTCGAGGTGCCACAGGTCAAGATGCGCTTCCGGCCGTCCTTCTTCCCGTTCACCGAACCCAGCATGGAGGTCGACATCCAGTGCGACCGTTCGCGGCCGGGCGAGGTGCGCTTCGGTGAAGGCTCCGACTGGATGGAGATCCTCGGTTGCGGCATGGTTCACCCCAATGTGCTGAGATATGGCGGGCTCGATCCCGACGAGTATCAGGGCTTTGCCTGGGGCATGGGCATCGACCGCATCGCCATGCTGAAATACGGCATGCCGGACCTGCGCGCCTTCTTCGACGCCGATGTGCGCTGGCTGTCGCATTACGGCTTCCGGCCGCTCGACATGCCGACGCTATTCGCAGGCTTGAGCGCATGACAGCGGCCCACACCGGCGGCTGCCGCTGCGGCGCCGTGCGGTTCGAGGCTTCGGCCGAACCGCACCATGTCAGCTATTGCCATTGCGGCGATTGCCGGCGGGCCAGTGGCGCGCCGGTGTCGGCCTTTGTCGGGTTCCTGACCGAGCAGGTCGCCTTTACGGGCAAGGCGCTGAAGATGTTCGAGAACGGGTCGGTGACGCGCTCCTTTTGCGGTGTCTGCGGCTCGCCGATCGCCTATGTCGACGAGCGGCTGGCCGACCACATCTATTTTATGCTCGGCGCCATGGACATGCCGGCCTATTTCAAGCCGATGCACCACGCCCATGTACGCGAGCAGCTTCCCTTCGTGCACATGCCGGACGACTTGCCGCGCCATCTGAAGACCAGCGTGCCCAGGCCTGACGGGCAAAGACCAGACGGAACACAGTCATGAAATTCACTCTCTCCTGGCTCAAGGACCACCTCGAGACCGACGCCTCGCTGGCCGAAATCGTCGAGCGGCTGACCTCGATCGGCCTCGAAGTCGAGCATGTCGACGACAAGGCGAGCCTGAAACCCTTCGTCATCGCCAAGGTGCTGACGGCGGTGCAGCATCCCGACGCCGACCGGCTGCGCGTGCTGACCGTCGACACCGGCGACGGCAGGCCGCCGGTGCAGGTTGTCTGTGGAGCGCCGAACGCCCGCGCGGGCCTGATCGGCGCCTTTGCAGCGCCTGGCACCTATGTTCCCGGCATCGACGTGACGCTGACGGTCGGCAAGATCCGCGGCGTCGAAAGCCACGGCATGATGTGCTCCGAGCGCGAGCTCGAGCTTTCTGACGAGCATGACGGCATCATCGACCTGCCCGAAGATGCGCCGGTCGGCACCAGCTTCGCCGCCTATGCCCATCTCGACGATCCGCTGATCGAGATCAATTTGACGCCGAACCGGCCGGATGCGACCAGCGTCTATGGCATCGCCCGCGATCTGGCGGCGAGCGGGCTCGGCCAACTTAAGAGCGCGCCGGTCGAGGCGATCCCCGGCAAGGGCGAGACGCCGGTCAAGGTGACGATCGAAGCGCCGGAGCTGTGCCCCGGTTTTGCGCTGCGCCTGGTGCGCGGCGTGAAGAACGGCCCGTCGCCGAAATGGCTGCAGCAAAGGCTGATCGCCATTGGTCTGCGGCCGATCAGCGCGCTGGTCGACATCACCAATTATGTCACCTTCGACCGCGGCCGGCCCTTGCATGTGTTCGACGCGAACAAGGTCGCCGGCAACCTGGTCGTGCGCCGAGCGCGCGACGGCGAAAAGGTGCTGGCGCTCGACGGCCGCGAATACACGCTGACGCCTGATATGTGCGTGATAGCAGACCAGGACGGCGTCGAGTCGATCGCCGGCATAATGGGCGGCGAGCATTCCGGCTGCGACGAGAACACCACTGACGTGCTGATCGAATCGGCACTTTGGGACCCGATCACCACCGCCCGCACCGGCAGGACGCTCGGCATCATCAGCGACGCGCGCTACCGCTTCGAGCGCGGCGTCGACCCTGAATTCATGGTGCCCGGCGTGGAGCTGGCGACCAGACTGGTGCTGGATTTCTTGGGCGGCACGCCGACCGAAACCGAAGTCGTCGGCTATGCCGGCCATGTCGAGAAGATCGTTTCCTTCCCGCTGTCGGAAGTGAAGCGGCTGACCGGCATCGAGGTGCCGAGGGACGAGAGCCTCGGCATCCTGAACCGCCTCGGCTTCAAGCCGGAAGGCGCGGGCGATGTCGTCAATGTGGCGGTCCCGTCCTGGCGGCCGGATGTCGACGGCAAGGCCGACCTGGTCGAAGAGGTCATGCGCATCCATGGCGTCGACAATATCGCGCCGCAGCCGCTCGGCGCCCATGATGCCGTCAACGCCAAGATCCTGACCGTGCTGCAGATCCGCACCCGGGCGGCCAAGCGGGCGCTGGCGGTGCGCGGCATGATGGAGGCCGTCACCTGGTCGTTCATTCCGGCAAAACATGCCGAACTGTTCGGTGGCGGCCAGACCGCGCTGAAGCTCGCCAATCCGATCGCCGCCGACATGTCGGACATGCGGCCGTCGCTGCTGCCGGGCCTGATCGCCGCCGCCCAGCGCAATGCCGACAAGGGCATCGGCGATGTCGCGCTGTTCGAAGTGTCGGGCACCTATGAAGGGGACGGCGCCGACCAGCAGCGACGCGTCGCTGCCGGTGTGCGGCGCGGCACGGCCAAGCTCGACGGCTCCGGCCGCAATTGGGCCGGCAATTCGGGTCCGGTCGGTGTGTTCGACGCCAAGGCCGACGCGATCGCCGCGCTCGAAGCCTGCGGCGCGCCGGTCGAGCGGCTGCAGATCGAGGCCGGCGGGCCGGCCTGGTATCATCCCGGCCGTTCCGGCACGATCAGGCTCGGGCCTAAAGTCATTTTGGGGACATTCGGCGAATTCCATCCGAAGACGCTGGAGGGGCTGGATGTCTCCGGCCCGCTTTGCGGCTTCGAGGTTTTCGTCGACGCCGTGCCCGAGCCGAAGGCTAAGCCGACGCGGACAAAGCCGAAGCTGGAACTGTCCGCCTTCCAGGCGGTCAAGCGCGATTTCGCCTTTGTCGTCGACAAAGCGGTCCAAGCCGCCACGCTGACCCGCGCCGCCCTTGCCGCCGACAAGAAGCTGATCACCAATGTCTCGGTCTTCGACGTGTTCGAAGGGGCGTCGCTGGGTGCTGCCAAGAAATCGATCGCCATCGAGGTGTCGATCCAGCCGGTGGAGAAGACGCTGACCGACGAGGATTTCGAGGCGCTGGCCAAGCGCATCGTCGAGAATGTGCACAAGCAGACCGGTGGCGTGCTGCGAGCATAAATTTGGAAACAAGAAGGGGCGCCGCGCCGGCTTTTGCCTTCTCCCCTTGTGGGAGAAGGTGGATTGGCGCGCAGCGCCAAGACGGATGAGGGGTGTTGGACGGAGTGCGGCGGTGCCAAGCTGGAGCACCCCTCATCCGTCGCCTTCGGCGACACCTTCTCCCACAAGGGGAGAAGGGAGAGCCGCGCGAGGCTGGACGGCGGCGAGACAAGCGGCTCGCCCCGGATAAGGGGGGCGAACTCAAGCCTGAGGCGATTGCCCTAGCCGAAGCCGCCCCCTTCGAATTTTCATCCAGCCCGCCGTTTATCCGTTGACTAGCGCCAGCGCCTCCTCGGTGTAGCGCTTGCCGACCACCTTTTCCGGTGACAGCGCGTCGCCGATGGCCGCAACCTCGACTTGGCTCAGCGCGATCTGTGCCGCTGCCGCGTTCTGCTCCAGATGGCGGATTTTTCGCGCTCCAGGGATCGGCACGATGAAATCGCCCTGATGCAGCACCCAGGCGAGCGCCAGTTGCGCCGGCGTGACGCCCTTCTCGGTTGCCATCCTCGCCAGCGTGGCGATAACGGCCGCATTGGCGGCCATGGCGTCGGCCTGGAAGCGCGGCAGGGTGAGGCGCCAGTCGTCGGCGCCGAGGGCTTCGGGCTTGGCGATCGTGCCGGTCAGCAGGCCGCGGCCGAGCGGGCTGTATGGGACAAAGCCGATGCCGAGCTCGCGGCAGACGGCAAACACCTCTTCTTCCGGATCGCGGCTCCACAGCGAGTATTCGCTCTGCACGGCTGATATCGGATGCACGGCATGCGCCCGGCGAATGGTCGCCGCACTCGCCTCCGACAGGCCGAGCGCGCGCACCTTGCCCTCGCGCACCAGCTCGGCCATGGCGCCGACCGTATCCTCGATCGGCACGTTGGGATCGACACGATGCTGGTAGTAGAGATCGATCACCTCGACGCCCAGCCGCTGGAGCGAGGCTTCGGCGACCGCCTTGACGTGTTCGGGACGGCTGTCGACGCCAGCCATGCGCTCGACGCCGTTGCCTTCCTCAAGAATCTTGAAGCCGAATTTTGTCGCGATCGTCACCTGATCGCGCACCGGCTTCAACGCTTTGCCGAGCAGGGTCTCGTTCTCATAGGGGCCATAGACTTCGGCCGTGTCGAAGAAATTGACGCCGATCTCGACGGCGCGGCGCAGCGTGGCGATCGCGTCGGCCTCAGGCTGACCGCCATAGACGAAGCTCATCCCCATGCAGCCGAGGCCGACCGGATAGACGTCAAGTTCATTTCCAAGCTTGCGGGTTTGCATCACGCATCTCCTTGTTGTGATGCGACGGAAATAGCGTCTTGCATCGCGTTCGATAATCGGCTCTCATTCGCACGGGTTGTTCTAAAGAATAGATCAATGAACCGAAGCTATCTTTCCCAACTCGCCGTGTTGGCAACCGTCGCCCAATGCGGCAGCTTTCGCGGCGCCGCCAGGGAACTCGGCATCGCGCCATCCGCAGTCAGCCATGCTGTATCGAGCCTGGAAGCACGTCTTGGCGTGCGGCTCCTGGCGCGCAGCACGCGTAGCGTCGCCCCGACCGAGGAAGGCGCCCAGCTGCTCGAGCGGCTGAGGCCGGCATTGTCCGAAATCGACCTCGCCCTGGAAGCGGCGGTCGAGGCGCGCGACCGGCCGGCCGGCAATCTCAGGCTGACCGTGCCGCGCACCGCAGCCCACCTGGCGCTGACGCCGCGGCTCGGCGCCTTTGCATCGGCCTACCCGGACGTCGTGCTGGAGATCGTCATCGAGGATCGCTTCACCGATGTGGTCGAAGGCGGCTTCGACGCTGGTGTCCGGCTCGGTGAGAGCCTGCAGCGCGACATGATCGCGGTGCGCATCGGGCCAAACCTTCGCGGCGCCGTCGTCGGCGCGCCATCCTATTTCGCGACCATGCCCAGACCGCGCCATCCGCACGATCTCGTAGGTCATCGTTGCCTCCGTTTCCGTTTCTCCAGCGGCATCCTCTACCGCTGGGAGTTCGAGAAGGACGGCGAGGCGATCGAGATGGCGGTGCAGGGGCCACTGATCCTCGATGAGGATCATTTGGTCGCCAATGCGGCAGTCGACGGTGCCGGCCTTGCCTTCCTGTTCGAGGACTATGTCCGCGAGGCGTTGGCCACCGGCCGACTCATTCGCGTGCTGGAGGACTGGTGCCAACCCTTCGACGGTTTTTTCGTCTACTATCCGAGCCGCCGCCAGATGCGGCCGGCGCTCAGGGCCTTTGTCGATTTCTTCAAGATAGCCGGATGAAAGCCGGGCTCGCCGGCGTTCACTTCCCATGCCCGCATTGATCACAAACGACACCACCCGCTATGGCTGGGCGGCGATCGTCCTCCATTGGCTGATCGCCGCGATCTTCATCGGCCAGTTCGTGCTCGGCTTCGTCATGATGCGGGTGTTCAGCCAGCGCACCGCCTTCGAGCTGATCCAGCTGCACAAATCTTTCGGTTTCTTGCTGCTCGGCTTGGTGATCCTGCGCATTGCCTGGCGGCTCGGCAATGCGGTGCCGGCGCTGCCACGCTCAGTCGGACGCTTCGAGCGCCGGGCGGCGGCGCTCGTTCATTTCGCGCTCTACGCGTTTCAGCTTGCGCTGCCTCTGTCCGGCTGGGCGCTGGTATCAGTGTCGATGCTGGAAATACCGAGCGTGCCGTTCAACCTGTTCGTCATGCCGGACCTGCCACTCGTGGAATCGGACACGGCGGAAAGCTTCTGGATCTCAACGCATTGGTATCTTGCTTATGCTGGCATCGGACTTGTCGCCCTGCATATCGCCGCGGCGCTGCGCCATCATTTCTGGCTGAAGGACGCGGTGCTGACGCGCATGATCACGCCTTCTTCAAATCACGATGCGGAATAGAGCTGGCGGCTCATTCGTTGATGGGGCGAGGACGCGGAAAAAGCGTTGCCTGCAAGAAAAGGACTAATCCCATGTATGCGCGCATCCTCGGATTCGCGGTGGTCGCCACCTGCCTTGCCATGCCTGTTTTCGCTGCGGTCGCGCTTGGTGATGCCGCCGGCAGCTACACGATCAGCCCGGCCGGTTCGAGCATTCGCTTCTCGATCGGCAAGCTCGGTGGCGGCGGATTCGACGGCGCCTTTGCCCGTTTCAAGGGCAGCATCCGCATCGACAACAGCGATGTCGGGCGCTCGCGTGTCAATATCACCATCTTTCCCGAAAGCGTCGGCACCGGCCAGAGCCGCGTCGACGCCTTCCTTCGCTCCGACGCGGTGTTCGACGCCGCCAACAACCCGGAAATCCAGTTCCGCTCGACCAGCGTGAAACGCACCGGCGAGACGTCAGCCCTTATCACCGGCCGGCTGACGGCGCGCGGCAAGACTTTTCCGGAAAAGTTCACTGCCGAGCTTAGCGGCCTCAAGTCGGGCACGATCAGATTCCATGTCACCGGCAAGGTGCTGCGCTCGCGCTACGGCATGGACGTCGGCACGCCGATCTATTCGAACGTCGTCCACTTCGACATGACACTGACCGGCAAGCGAGGTTAGTACCTCTGCGCGGTGGGTTTGACTGGTCGTTCCTTTCGTTCGCACATCGCACACTTTCGCGATTGGCAGAGACATCTCTCACTTCGTCATCCTGGGGCGGAGCAAGGAGCGAAGCGACGCGGCGCAGACCCCAGGATCCATGCCGGGACATCAAAGCGTTGCAACGGTTCAGAATTCTGTTTCGTCGCATTCCTCGGCGACTGTCGCGGCATGGATCCTCGGGTCAAGCCCGAGGATGACGAAAGTGCGGATCGACGAGCCAGTGTCTGATTGGCTTTTCTCCTGAATTAGGGCAAACCTCCAGTCCTGCAATCGAGAGGGAGAAGCCTGATGTTCCGATGGGGTGTTTTGTCGACGGCCAAGATCGGCCGTGAGCATCTTTTGCCCGCAATGGTCGAGGCGGAGAACGGCGTGCTGTCGGCGATCGCCAGCCGCGACCTGTCGAAAGCCCGTGCCCTGGCCGACCGTTTCGGCGCGCCCCATGCCTTCGGCTCCTATGACGAGCTGCTCGCATCCAAGGACATCGACGGCGTCTACATCCCGCTGCCTACCGCGCAGCATGTCGAATGGACTGCGAAGGCCATTCAAGCCGGCAAGCATGTTCTGGTCGAAAAGCCGCTGGCGCTCGATGCCAGGGACATTCCGCCGCTGATCAAGCTGCGCGATGCCAAAAACGTGCTGGTCTGCGAAGCCTTCATGGTCGTCTACCACCCGCAATGGATCAAGGTGCGCGAGCTGATCGCCAACGGCGCCATCGGCCGGCTGCGCCATGTCCAGGGCGCGTTCTCCTACTACAATGTCGATCCCGCCAACATGCGCAACCAGCTCGACCTCGGCGGCGGCGCGCTGCCCGACATCGGTGTCTATCCGACGGTGTCGACGCGCTTTTCGACGGGCAAGGAGCCGCTGCGCGTCCAGGCGACGATCGAGCGCGACAAGACGTTCGGCACCGACATCTACTCCTCGACCCGCGCCGATTTCGGCGACTTTGAACTGTCGTTCTATCTGTCGACGCAGATGGCGGCGCGGCAGGTGATGGTGTTCCACGGCGAGAAGGGCTTCATCGAGGTGCTTTCGCCGTTCAACGCCGGTATCTACGATCATCATCGCATCGAGCTGCACAACCAGAAACACAGCGAGGCGCAAGTGTTCCGCTTCCCCGGCATGCAGCAGTACCGGCTGGAGGTCGAGGCCTTCGCGCGGGCAGCACAGGGCGGCACGGAGCGCGTCTTCACGCTGGAAGAGTCCGTGCTCAACCAGAAGGTCATCGACGCCATCTTCCGCGCCGGCGAGAAGGAAGGCTGGGAGACGGTCTGACAATTTCGTCAAGCCGGGGAGGAGAAAATGGCTGACGATGCCGATGTGATCATTGTCGGCGCCGGCCTTGCCGGCCTCGTCGCCGCGGCGGAACTGGTCGAGGCTGGCAAGAAGATCATCGTCGTCGACCAGGAACCGGAACAGTCGCTCGGCGGCCAGGCGTTCTGGTCACTTGGCGGCATCTTCCTCGTCGGTTCGCCCGAACAGCGGCGCATGCGCATCCGCGATTCGCATGATCTGGCGCTCGAGGATTGGCTGGGCACCGCCGCCTTCGACCGTGCGGAAGATCTCTGGCCGCGCCGATGGGCCGAAGCCTATGTCGGCTTCGCCGCCGGCGAAAAGCGCTCCTGGCTCATGCAGCGCGGCATAAAGTTCTTTCCCGTGGTCGGCTGGGCGGAGCGCGGCGGCGGCAACGCCGTCGGCCACGGCAATTCAGTGCCCCGCTTCCACGCCACCTGGGGTACCGGGCCCGGCGTGCTCGAGCCGTTCGTTCAGCGCGTGCGCGAGGCCGAGAAGCACGGGCTGATACGCTTCAGATTCCGCCACCGCGTCAATGAACTGACACGCACGGGCGGCGTCGTCGACGGCGTACGCGGCGACATGTTGGCGCCGAGCGACGTCGAGCGCGGCCGCAAGAGTTCGCGCGACATCGCCGGCGATTTCGAGCTGAAGGCGCAAGCGGTCATCGTCGCTTCCGGCGGCATCGGCGGCAATCCCGAGCTTGTCCGGAAAAACTGGCCGCAGCGGCTGGGCACGCCGCCCAGCCGCATGATCAGCGGTGTTCCTGACCATGTCGACGGCCGCATGCTGGCCATCACGGAGGCGGCCGGCGGCAGCATCATCAACCGCGACCGCATGTGGCACTATGTCGAAGGCATCAAGAACTGGGCGCCGCTCTGGACCGACCATGCCATCCGCATCCTGCCCGGTCCGTCATCGCTGTGGCTCGACGCCCGCGGCAAGCGCCTGCCGGTGCCGCTCTATCCCGGCTTCGACACGCTGGGCACGCTCAGCCACATCATGGGCACCGGCTTCGACTATTCCTGGTTCATCCTGACCCAAAAAATCATTCAGAAGGAGTTCGCGCTGTCGGGCTCCGAGCAGAACCCCGATCTCACCGGAAAGAGCTGGCGCCAGGTGCTCGGCCGCGCCACATCAGGCGTTCCCGGTCCGGTGAAAGCATTCATGGAGAAGGGCGAGGATTTCATCGTCGAGCCTGATTTGCCGGCGCTGGTCGCCCGCATGAACGCGCTTGTCGGTGGCGAGCCGCTGCTTGAGCTTCGCCAGGTCGAGCGCGAAATCCGCGCCCGTGACCGGCAGCTCGACAATCCGTTCTCCAAGGACATGCAGATCACCGCCCTGCGCGGCGCTCGCGCCTATCTCGGCGACCGGCTGATCCGCACGGCCAGGCCGCACAAGATGCTAGATCCTGCCAATGGCCCGCTGATCGCGGTCAGGCTCAACATATTGACCCGCAAGACGCTGGGCGGCTTGCAGACCGATCTCGGCAGCCGCGTTCTGGGTGCCAATGGCCAGCCGATCGAAGGGCTCTATGCCGTCGGCGAAGCCGCCGGTTTCGGCGGCGGCGGCATGCATGGCTATGCAGCGCTGGAAGGCACGTTTCTCGGTGGCTGCATTTTTTCCGGGCGCAGCGCCGGCCGGGCTGCCGCGCGGGCGGTGGGGTAGAACCCTCACCAGATCCATTCGCCGCGTCCCAGAACCGACACAGCGTCGACGATGCGGGTGAAGCTCGAACGGGCGCGGCCGACCGTATGCCGGGCCCTGAGATAGCCATGCACCAGCCCCGGCTCCTCGAACCAGTAGGCGTGGCCGTCCGCCGCAACGATGCGGTCGCGATAGGCCTCGCCGTCTGACGACAACGG
Source organism: Mesorhizobium sp. M6A.T.Cr.TU.017.01.1.1 (assembly GCF_004023115.1). Taxonomy (NCBI): domain Bacteria; kingdom Pseudomonadati; phylum Pseudomonadota; class Alphaproteobacteria; order Hyphomicrobiales; family Phyllobacteriaceae; genus Mesorhizobium; species Mesorhizobium sp. M6A.T.Cr.TU.017.01.1.1. Next base: position 16,154 of record NZ_RZTA01000045.1, on the reverse strand, counting down.
GTCGCATTGCGCGGTGATCAGCACGGTCGGCGGCAAATTGGCAAAATCGGCGTCGGCCAGCGGCGACAGCGTGAGATCGCCGGTGCGGTCCTCGCCGCCAGTCCTGATATTCGTGTAGAAATCGAGGTCGCGCACCGTCAGCATCGGCGCCTCGGCATGGGTCACGTAAGACCCTTGCGACCGGTCGCCGCCAAGACCGGGATAGATCAGCACCTGGCCGATCGGCCTTCGCGCATGGCCGCGTGTCGCGTGGCTGACGGAGGCGCAGAGATTGCCGCCGGCGCTGTCGCCGCAAAGCAGGATCGCGCGCTTATAAGTTGTCGCCGCCCATTCGAAGGCGCTGATGGCATCGTCGAAGGCAGCCGGATGAAGATGTTCCGGCGCTAGCCGATAGTCGACCGAAACCACCTCATAGCCGGTGCGGCTGCAAAGCTCGGCGCAGAGGTCGTCATGGCTGTCGAGCCCGCCGAGGATAAAGCCGCCGCCATGGAAATAGAGCACCATCGCCGCCGCTTCCGGCGCTGGTGTGCGGTAGACGCGGATCGGGATGGGGTGCGAGGGCGTGGCAATGGCGGTGGTCTCCGCCGTAACGCCGTGGGGATAGCCGGCAGAGAACTCACGGCACATGCGGTCGTAGATTTCGCGCTGCTGATCGATCGTATAGTCGATCGTATCAGGCGGATAGTAGGAATTGGTCCATTCGATGAAGGCCCAAGTCTCGGCGTCGATGAGGGTTTTGTAGTCGGTCATGAGAGGAGACCAACCTGCGACGACGGCGCCCAGGCACCCCCCTCTGCCCTGCCGGGCATCTCCCCCTCAAGGGGGGAGATTGGCAGCTTCGGGCTCGGCGCTTTCCCTGCGACATAGAAGATTGGCGAAAGCCTTCGCGACATCCGATCTCCCCCCTTGAGGGGGACATGCCCGGAAGGGCAGAGGGGGGTGCCTCGCGCCATCATCTCCGACGTTATCGTCCCTTCCACACAGGCTGGCGCTTCTCCGCAAAGGCACGAAAACCTTCCATGTTGTCCTCCGAACCGTAGAGGACATCGACGGTCGGCAGCTGCCTGCGCGTCACCCGGTTCATCGCGTCCTGGAAGGTGAGCGATTCGGCGACCCGGGCCGTCTCCTTGATCGCGGCGAAGACCAGCGGCGGACCGCCGGCCAGCAGCCGTGCGATCTCCCAGACGCGGTCCTCGAGCCTGTCCCTGGGCAGCACCTCATTGACCAGGCCCCAGCGATGCGCCTCTGCGACATCCATCCAGCGGCCGGTGAGCAAAAGATCCATGGCGACATGATAGGGGATGCGCTTCGGCAGCTTGATCGTCGCCGCATCGGCAAGCGTGCCGGCGCGGATCTCGGGCAGCGCGAAGGAGGAATGATCGGACGCGTAGATGAGGTCGCAGGACAGCGCCAGCTCGAAGCCGCCGCCGACCGCCATGCCGTTGACGCAGGCGATGACCGGCTTGTTGGGGTCGCGCAGTTCCTGCAGCCCGCCGAATCCGCCGACGCCATAGTCGCCGTCGACCGCATCGCCGCCGGCCGCGGCCTTCAGGTCCCAGCCGGCGCAGAAGAACTTGTCGCCGGCGGTCTTGACGATAGCGACCCGCAGATCCGGATCGTCGCGGAACGCCTTGAACGTCTCGCCCATCAGCCGCGAGGTCTTCAGATCGATGGCGTTGGCCTTGGGCCGGTCGAGCGTGACTTCGAGGATCGTGCCCTCGCGGCGCGTTGAAATGACGTCAGACATTCTTTTTCTCTCCAAGCACCAGCAGCGCGTCGGCGATCCAGGCGCCTTTGCCTTGCGCGCAGACAATCAGCGGATTGATGTCGAGTTCCTCGATCTCGCCGGCATTTTCCTGCACGAAGGCGGCGATGCCTGATATTGCATCGATGGCCGCCGCGACATCGGCCTTCGGCCGACCGCGATAGCCTTCGAGCAGCGGGAACAATCTGAGCCCGCGCAGGGCCGCCTCGATGTCGTCGCGTGTCGCCGGCAGCATCAGCGTGACGCTGTCGCGCAACAGCTCGACCAGCACGCCACCGGTGCCGAGCGTCATCACCGCGCCGAACATCGGGTCGCGGGTGAAGCCGACGAGCAGCTCGGCGACGCCGTCGCGCACCATGCGCTCGACATAGAGGCCGGTGCCGAGCGGATCGAGATCATGGGCGGCGGTGCTGACGGATTCGGCATCCCTGAGGTTGAGCCGCACCGCGCCAAGCTCGGATTTGTGGGTGACGCCCAAAGCCTTCAGCGCCACCGGAAAGCCGAGCGCCATCGACGAGATCACCGCCTCGACGGCGTTGCCGGCGCGTTCGCCCTTGGGCACGGGAAGCCCGGCCTCGATCAGCCGCGCTTTCGCCTCGGCCTCATCAGGCGTGACATGGTCGCCACTCGGTGCACCGGAAGCGGAGGTGTCGATCGGCTGCGCCTGCGGCTCGCGCCAGGCCCAGCCGATGAAGGCAGCCGCCTGGGCGGCGTCCATGGCCTCGGAAATGCCGAACAACGGCACCATGCCGCGCGCCATCAGTCCGGCGGTGTATTCCTCGGGCAGGTTCTCCGGCAGCGACGACACGATCGCGCCCTGCGCCTTGTTGGTCTTCAGCGCCGATTCGAAAGCACGCAGCGTCGCCCACCAGTCAGTGTCGGAGCAGCGGTCGGGGCGCGGAAAGTCGAGCACCAGCATGTTGAGGTCGAAGCCGCCCGACACCATGGCGGTGAAGGTGGCGGTCATCGCCGGCTCGTTGTTCCAGATGAAGGTGTGGTAGTCGAGCGGGTTGGCCACTGCAACCAGCGGCCCGAGCGTCGATTTGACGTGGGCGCGATGCGTGTCGGTCAGAACAGGGAAATTCACCCAGCGGCCTTCGGCGCTGTCGGCCATGACGGAGGCCTCGCCGCCCGAACAGCTCATCGACGACAGCCGGTAGCCGGGCAGGGGTCCGGTGACGTGCAGCAGCTTCAGCGCCTCGATGAAGGCGGGGATGGAGTCGACGCGGGCGATGCCGAGCCGCTTCAGGAAGGCGCCCGAGGCCGCATCCGAGCCGGCCAGCGATGCCGTGTGCGAGACGGTCGCTTGCCGCGCCTGCTCGGAGCGGCCGACCTTCATGGCAATGATCGGCTTTCTCAACTCACGCGCCCGCGCCGCCAGCCTTTCGAAGCCGGCCACCGAATCGAAGGCCTCGATATGCAGGCCGAGCGCAGTGACGCGGTCGTCCTCGATCAGGCCGAGCGCCATTTCGGAAAGGCCGGTCTGCGCCTGGTTGCCGGCGGTCATTAGAAAGGCGATCGGCAGGCCGCGCTTCTGCATGGTCATGTTGATGGCGATGTTGGACGACTGTGTGATGATGGCAACGCCGCGGCCACCCTCGACCAGCCTGATGCCGCCATGCTGGTCGGGCCATAAAAGCGCGCCGTCGGCATAATTGATCAGGCCGTAGCAGTTCGGCCCGATGATCGGCATCTGGCCGGCCACTGCGACCAGTTCGGCCTGCAGCCGCTCGCCGTCCTCGTCATAGGCCTCGGTCTCGAGAAAGCCGGCGGCAAAGCAGACGGCGCCGCCGGCACCGCGCTCGGCCAGCGCCTTGACCACCTCGATGGTCAAATGCCGGTTGACGCCGACAAAGGCGGCGTCGGGGGCGCTGGGCAGATCGGCTACCGAACGGTAGGCCTTGCGGCCTGCGACTTCGTCCTTGCTCGGGTGCACCGGCCAGATCTCGCCGGCAAAGCCCATCTTGATCGATTGGGCGACGACGGCAGCCGCCTGCGCACCGCCGAACACTGCAATGGATCGTGGACGCAGGAGACGCTCAAGTCTGTGCATGGTGATCTTTTCGTCTGATCATGATCTTTTCCAAAAACCGGATTCCACTTTTTGGGATCATGCTCTAAGCCCCAAACGGGCGCAGCAGCGCCCGCGAGATAATGTGGCGCTGGATTTCCGAAGTGCCTTCCCAGATGCGCTCGACGCGGGCGTCGCGCCAGATGCGTTCCAGCGGCAGATCGTCCATCAGCCCCATGCCGCCATGGATCTGGATCGCTTCATCGGCAACGAAGGCAAGCATTTCGGTGGCCATCAGCTTGGCCATGGCCATGTCCTGATCGGTAACGGTGCCCTGATCGTACTTCCAGCCGGCTTCGAACACCATCAGGTCGGCGGCTTTCAACTCGGTCGCCATGTCGGCGAGCTTGAACGACACGCCTTGGAACTTGCCGATCTGCTGGCCGAACTGCTGGCGCTGCGCGGCATATTCAATGGCGTGGCCAAGCGCACGCTCGGCACGGCCGAGGCAAGTGGCGCCGACCTGCAGGCGGGTCGCGCCAAGCCATGAATTGGCGACGTCAAAACCCTTGTGGACCTCGCCCAGAACCTGGCTCGCCGGCAGCCGGCAATCGTCGAATTCAAGGATGGCGTTGGTGTAGCCGCGATGCGACACGTTGCGGTAGCCGTCGCGCACCGTAAAACCCTTGGTGCCCTTGTCGACGAAGAAGGCGGTGATCTTCTTGCGTTTTCCACGCGAAGTTTCTTCCTCTCCCGAGGCCATGAAGACGATAGCGAAATCCGCGAGATCAGCATGGCTGATGAAATGCTTGGTGCCGTTCAGCACCCAGTCGTCGCCATCCTGGACCGCGGTCGCCTTCATGCCGCGCAGATCGGAGCCGGCGCCCGGCTCGGTCATCGCCAGGCAGTCCCATTTCTCACCGCGAATGCAGGGGAACAGATACTTCTCGCGCTGCTCCGGCGTCCCGGCCAGAAGGATGTTGGAGGGCCGCGCCACGCAGGTCCAGTGCAGCGCGTAATTGGCACGGCCAAGCTCCTTTTCGTAGAGCAGCCAGGTCACCGTATCGAGCCCGGCGCCGCCGACATCCGTCGGCATGTTGGCGGCATAGAGCCCGGCTTCGATCGCCTTGGCCTTGATCTCCTCGATCAGCTCGCGGCGCAGCACGCCGGTCCGCTCGACCTCGCGCTCATGCGGATAAAGCTCGTTCTCGACGAAGGCGCGAGTTGTCTCGACGATGAGTTTCTGTTCTTCCGAAAGACCAAAATCCATGGTCTCAGCCCTTCTTCTTTTTCTTCGGCTTTTCAGCCTTGGCCTTCACCGGCTTGGTCGCCTTGGCCTTCTCGGCTGCCTTGGAAGAGGCGGGCTTCTTCGCCGCAAGCTTGGCGAGCTGCTTGGTATAGTCCTTGTGCAAGGCGCCGGCGCCCCAGCCCTTGCCTTTGTTCTGCTTCGACAACGCCTCCATGATGGCGACCAGATTGTCGTCGCGGATCTTTTCGAGCTCGCGGATCGACAGGCCATGCGCCTGGTCGTCCGACTGTGTGGCGATCAGGTCGACCAGTTCGTCGTTGAATTCCGGCACATCCATGAGCTTGGTCCAAGGCCATTTCAGGCACGGCCCGAACTGCGCCATGAAATGGCGCATGCCGGCCTCGCCGCCGGCGACGCGATAGACCTGGAACATGCCCATCTGCGCCCAGCGCAGGCCGAAGCCATAGCGCATGATGTCGTCGAGCTCCTCGACCGTGCAGATGCCGTCCTTGATCAGCCACAGCGCTTCGCGCCATGCCGCCTCCAGCAGGCGGTCGCCGACGAACGCCTCGATCTCCTTGCGGATCACCACCGGCTTCATGCCGATCGAGGCGTACATCTCCTTGGCGACCTCGATCGCCTCGGGAAAGGTCTGTTGGCCGCCGACGATCTCGACCAGCGGCAAGAGATAGACCGGGTTGAACGGATGGCCGACGACCAGCCGCTCCGGATGCTTCTTCATCGCCACCTGCATGTCGGTCGGCTTGATGCCCGAGGTCGAAGAGCCGACAATGGCGTTGGCCGGCGCATAAAGGTCGATCTCGGCCAGCACGCGGTGCTTCAGGTCGAGCCTTTCGGGCACGCTTTCCTGGATGAAATCGGCATCGGCGACGGCGTCGGCGATGGTCTTGGCAAAGGACAGTTTGCCTTCCTTGGGCAGGCCGTCGGGCAGCATCTGCTTGTAGGCGCGGCGCGCGCCTTTCATCACTTCGCCGACCTTGCGGGAAGCTTCGGGGTCGGGATCGAAAATCGACACGTCGATGCCGTTCAAGAGCAGCCGCGCCACCCAACCGGCGCCGATGACACCGCCGCCGACGGCGGCCGCCTTGGTGATGATGCTCATGCGGAGGCTCCGGTTCTTGTCGTGGCTGTTTTGGGGTCGATCAGGGGCACGCGCTCGCCGGCGCGGATCACGGACGCGTCATAGGCTTTGCGCCCGAACACTTCGAGCACGAACGGCCGGAAGAAATCGATAGGCAGCGTGTCATAGCCGGGGTCGAAGCTCGACTGGTCCCAACGCTCGCAAAACTGGTCGCAATCGTCGAAATAGAAGTGCCCGGCGAAGCGGTCGCGCGCATGCGGATTGCCGCCGAGATGATGCGCGTAATAGAGGCGCTGGAAGTCGCCGTGCTTTTCCACCACCCAGGTGCACTGCTCGCGCACGAACGGCTTCAGGATCGAAGCCGCATATTCGTCGTGATTGTAGGGCGCGTAGATGTCGCCGATGTCGTGCAACAGCGCGCAGGCGATCCAGTCCGTGTCGGCCCCATCGCGCCACGCGCGCGTCGCCGCCTGCAGCGAATGGCCGAGCCGGGTGATCTTATAGCCGGACAGGCCTTCGTCGAGATGGACAAGCGCGTCAAGCAGCCGCTCGCCGGTCTTCGCCGCATAGTCGATCTCGTGCTCGGTGAGGAAGGCGTAATCCTCGCGATCGCCGTCCTTCATCGCGGTGAATTTCACGGTCTTCATCGGCGGCTCCTCCCTACCGATTCCCTGTTCAAAGCGGCGCGCGTTTCGTCAAATTGAGCTTCTTGCGCACCTCATCCGGGCCGATGACCCTTGCGCCCATATTCGATACGATGCTGACCGCCCGCTCGACCAGCTGTGCGTTGGTCGCCAGCACGCCCTTGTCGAGCCAGAGATTGTCCTCGAGCCCGACGCGGACATTGCCGCCGGCCAGCACCGCGGCGGCGGCATAAGCCATCTGGTTGCGGCCGATGGAGAACGCCGACCAGGTCCAGCTCGACGGCACGTTGTTGACCATGGCCATGAAGGTGTTGAGATCATCCGGCGCGCCCCATGGCACGCCCATGCACAATTGCACGAGGGCATCCGGATCCAGCACCTTTTCCTCGACCAATTGCTTGGCAAACCACAGATGGCCGGTGTCGAAGGCCTCGATCTCCGGCTTGACGCCGAGCGCCGTCATCATGCCGCCCATGGCGCGCAGCATGCCGGGCGTGTTGGTCATCACGTAGTCGGCCTCGGCGAAATTCATGGTGCCGCAGTCGAGCGTGCAGATTTCCGGCAGGCACTGGCGCACATGTTCCACGCGGTTGGTGGCGCCGCCCATATCGGTGGCTTTTTCGTTCAGCGGCAGCGGGTTTTCCGGCGAGCCGAACACCATGTCGCCGCCCATGCCAGCAGTCAGGTTCAGCACCACGTCGACGTCTGCCGCGCGGATACGCTCGGTCACTTCGCGGTAGAGATGCACGTCACGCCTAGGCTTGCCGGTTTCGGGATCACGCACATGGCAGTGCACGATCGCCGCGCCCGCCTTTGCTGCATCGATCGCCGAATCGGCGATCTGCTTGGGCGAACGCGGCACGTGTGGGCTGCGGTCCTGCGAGCTGCCGGACCCGGTCACGGCACAGGTAATGAAAACCTCACGATTCATCACAAGCGGCATGGACTTTTCTCCCAATCAGCACAAACGGCTACGATCAAATATGGCCCATTCAAACATGGGCCCGATCGAACATATGGCAACAATGCCTGACTTGCCGGAAACTGTTTTGCGTTTTACGAAGGCCATATGATAAAAAGCGAAAAGCCATCGATCTTTCGCGCCGAGCGCGCGCCGCTCAAGGTGACGTTGCTGGTGTTTTCCGGCTCGTCGATCATGTGCGTTGCATCGGCCGTCGATCCGCTGCGTGCCGCCAACCGTATTGCCGGCGAGACGCTGTTCGATTTCAGGCTGGTTTCGGTGACCGGCGAAGCGCCGCTCACCACATGCGGCCTGCCGGTTGCGGTCAGCGGCCGCTTCGATGCAGCGGACACAACCGATATGCTTGTTGTGGTCGCCGGCTTCGGCACGCAGAACTATGCCACATCGGCCCTGCTTGCCGGCCTGCGCCGCGCGGCCCGCGCTGCGCGCGCCTGCGGCGGTGTCGAGGCCGGCACCTGGCTGGTTGCCCGCGCGGGCTTGCTGGAAGGGCGCAGCGCCACCACCCATTGGGAGGACATGGAGGATTTCTCGGCGGCTTTTCCAGGCGTCGATGTGCGCCCCGACCGCTATGTCATCGACGGGCCGGTCTTCACCTCCGGCGGCGCTTCGCCGACCTTCGATCTGATGCTGCATCTGATCCGCACGCGGCTCGGCATGGCTGTCGCACTCGATGTGGCAAGTGTCTTCATCTACGACCAGGCGCGGGCGGCGACCGATGCGCAGCCGCTGGTCTCGCTCGGCCGCCTAGACGGCTACGATCCGCGACTGGCGCAAGCCATCCGGCTGATGGAAACCCATGTCGACCAGCCTTTGACCATTGCCGCGGTGGCAAAGCGCGCCGGGGTGACGGCGCGAACGCTGGAAAGCATTTTTCGCAAATCGATCGGCGAGACGCCGGGTGCCTATTATCTCCAGCTGCGGCTGGGCGCCGCGCGCCGGCTGGTGGTCGACACGCGCGTGGCCATGGCCGATATTGCCGGGCGGACAGGGTTCTCGTCCGCCGCGGCATTTTCCAGGGCGTTTTCAAGAGCTTTCGGCGAAGCGCCGGTCAGGCTGCGTCAGAGATAGTGTGGGGATTAGGCAGCGTCCTGGCGGTCGCTGTTGCCGTCGATCTGCGAGCGCATCTGTCTCGCAAGGTGGGTCTCGAAGCGGCTGGCGACCGCGCGATCCCATTCGTTTGCACTGCGCGCACCATGCTTCGGATGCGGCAGCGCCATCAGCCGGTCGATGATCGATCCGGCCTCGCCAGATGAGAGCAGGGCGTCGATTTCGCGTTCGTGCTGCATATCGTTTCGCCTCCTTCTTTCTGTTCCCGCCACGAACCACACTATACGAGATTCGTGACGGCTGTTTGAAGGCAAGAGCGAGGCGATTGAGGGGCGTGCGAGGCAAAACCTTGTCGCCGGTTCCGCCCTCGCGCAAAGCTGTTCCGGGCCGGCGGGTCGGTTAGGAGCCCCGCCGGCGCGACACCTCAGACGTAGCGGTTGACGATATTCTCGAGCAGTTCCTGGCGGCCGGATTTGGGCTGCGGCTCGATCTTCTTCTTGACGACGCGCTCGGCGATCTCCTCCAGCGTCCGCTTGCCGGCAAACATCGCCTTGGCCTCGGCAGAGTTCCAGCCGGCATAGCGCTCGGCCAGCGGACCCGACAGCGCCTTGTCCTCGACCATCTTGGCGGCAGCCTTGAGGCCGCGTGCGCAAGCGTCCATGCCGCCGATATGGGCGATCAGCAGATCCTGCGGATCGAGCGACTGGCGCCGCAGCTTGGCGTCGAAATTGGTGCCGCCGGTCTTGAAGCCACCCGCCAACAGGACCTGGTAATAGGCCAGCGCCATCTCCGGCACATTATTGGGGAACTGGTCGGTGTCCCAGCCCGACTGGTAGTCGTTGCGGTTCATGTCGATCGAGCCGAAGATGCCGAGCGCATTGGCCAGCGCCAGCTCATGCTCGAAGGAATGGCCGGCCAGGATCGCATGTCCCTGCTCGATGTTGACCTTGACTTCCTTCTCCAGTCCGAAGCGTTTCAAGAAGCCATAGACCGTGGCGACATCATAATCGTACTGGTGTTTTGTCGGCTCTTGCGGCTTCGGCTCGATCAGAATGGTGCCCTTGAAGCCGATGCGGTGCTTGTAGTCGACGACCAGGTTGAGGAAGCGGCCTGCCTGTTCCTGCTCGCGGGCAAGGTCAGTGTTGAGCAGCGTCTCATAGCCTTCGCGGCCGCCCCACAGCACATAGTTCTCGCCCTTCAGCCGCTTGGTGACGTCGATGCAGTGCTTTACCGTCGCTGCCGCATAGGCAAAGACATCCGGGTCGGGATTGGTGGCGGCCCCCGACATGAAGCGGCGGTTGGAGAACAGGTTGGCCGTGCCCCAAAGCAGCTTGACGCCGGTCTGCTTCATCTTGCCGGCGAAGTAATCGGCGATCTCGTCGAGGCGCGCGGCACTCTCGGAAAAGTCCCTGCCTTCCGGCCGCACATCGGCATCGTGGAAGCAGAAATAGGGTGCGCCGAGCAGCGAAAACATCTCGAAGGCGACATCGGCCTTGAGCTTGGCCAACTCCATCGTGTCGGTGCCGCCGGCCTTGGCGAACCATGGCCGGTCAAAAGTCTGGCCGCCGAACGGATCGCCGCCCGGCCAGGCGAACGAATGCCAGTAGGCGACGGCAAAGCGCAGATGGTCCTCCAGCCGCTTGCCGGCGACCACCTCGTCTGGGTTGTAGAAGCGGTAGGCCAGCGGATTGGTAGAATCCGGTCCTTCGTATTTGATCGTCTTGATGTCGCCGAAAAAGCCGCTGGTCATGTTTGTCTGTCCTCTCGCATGGTTCTGTCCTGATTACCTCAGGCGTAATTGGTTTCGCGCTGGCGCTGGGTGAAAAGGGTCGTGTCAAAGCCACTCAACAACGGAGACAGACCATGACCGACCTCAACACGATCGCCGAAAACTACATCACCGCCTGGAACGAGAGTGATGCGGCTCGCCGGCAAGCCTTGCTCAAGGCGACCTTCACCGAGGACGTCAGCTACCGCGACCCGATCATGCAGGGCGACGGCCATGATGGCGTCGCCGCACTGATCGACGGCGTGCAGCAGCGCTTTGCCGGCTTCCGGTTCTCGCTTAAGGGTAAGCCGGACGGGTTTGGCGACACGATCCGCTTTTCGTGGAATCTCGGGCCGGAAGGCACTGATTCCGTCATCGAAGGCACCGACATCGGCGTCATCGAGAATGGCCGCCTGAAAAGCGTCACCGGCTTTCTCGACAAGGTTCCGGCGCAGTGAGGAAATCTCGGCAAAGTGGGAGCCAAGCACCCCCCTCTGCCCTGCCGGGCATCTCCCCCTCAAGGGGGGAGATTGGCTGGCTTTTCCGCCTTCGCCAATCACCGATCTCGCAAGACTGGCATAGCCGTCGACGCTGCCGATCTCCCCCCTTGAGGGGGAGATGGCCGGCAGGCCAGAGGGGGGTAAGCGCCGGCTCACGCGGTTACAGCACTGATCGCCGGGTAGAGCGCCCGGTAGCGCTGATAAGCATCCGCATAGGCGTTGCTCAGTGTGGCGACCGGTTCGATGGTGGCATCGGTGGCTGGCGCCGTGCACACTCTGAGCGGATCGGCGCCTGTCGCCGCGATCATGCCGAGCCGGGCTGCACCGAAGGCAGCGCCGAAATCGCCGTCGGCGGGAACGTCGACGGGCAGGCCGAGCGCGGTGGCGATGGCCGTCAGCCAGTAGCGCGAGCGCGAGCCGCCGCCGATCGCCGTCACCCGCGTCAGCGTCGTGCCGGCCTTGGCCAAGGCTTCGAGACTGTCGCGGAAGGCGAAAGCCACGCCCTCCAGCACGGCCTGGGTCAACACGGCGCGGCTGGTTTCATGTGCAAGCCCGGTAAAAGAGCCGCGAATGGCCGAGTCATTGTGCGGCGTGCGCTCGCCGGAGAGATAGGGCAGGAAGGACACGCCGGTCGGCGCCTTCAGCGCATCGCCGAGTTCGGCGGTCAGCTCGCCGGCGCCTTTTCCTGATATCTCCGACAGCCAGTTGAGCGAATCGGTTGCCGACAGGATGACACCCATCTGGTGCCAGGTATCGGGCAGCGCGTGGCAGAACGTGTGCACCGCGCTTTCCGGGTTTGGCAGATAGGACGCGTTGGCGGCGAACAGCACGCCTGACGTGCCGAGCGAGACGAAGGCCTGACCGGCTGCGACCGTGCCCATGCCGCAGGCCGAGGCCGCATTGTCGCCCGCGCCGCCGGCGATCGGGGTGCCGGCCTGCATCCCCCATTTCGAGGCCAATTCGCTGCGCAAGGCGCCAGCCTTCTCAGTGCCTTCGACCAGCGATGGCATCTGCTTCTCATCAAGCGACGTGGCAGTGAGCAGGTCGGATGACCAGCCTCGCTTGCCGACATCGAGCCAGGATGTGCCGGCCGAGTCAGACATTTCCGAAATGTGTTCGCCGGAAAGCCAGAGCCGCAGGAAATCCTTCGGCAGCAGGACCTTTGCCACCTTGGCGAAAATATCAGGCTCGTTGTTTTTCACCCAGACCAGCTTTGGCGCGGTGAAACCGGGGAAGACGATGTTGCCGGTGAGCTTGCGAAAGCGCGGATCGGCGTCGAGCTTGGCCGCCTCCGCATGGCTGCGCGTATCGTTCCACAGGATGCAGGGGCGCAGCACTTGGTCGCCGGCGTCGAGCAAGGTGGCGCCATGCATTTGGCCGGACAGGCCTATGCCCTTCACGGCGGCGAGCTGCCCTGGATGCGATGCCTTGAGCTCGGCGACCGCTTCCTCGCAGGCGCGGATCCAGTCGGCGGGATTCTGCTCCGACCAACCGGGATGCGGCCGCGACACGTCGAGTGAAGCATGGCCGGAGCCGATGACGGTCTGCCCGGCATCGATCAAAAGCGCCTTGACGCCCGACGTGCCCAGATCGAGGCCGAGATACATGGTGTCCTCCCAATGTCATTAATTTTTTCGGATCTCGAAAAAATCTGACTTGGCAGTTTTTAAGACAAGAACCGCCTCCGGTCAATTCTCCGACGAATCGTCCGCCCGCCGCGAGAACAGTGCCGACAGCGGACTGTCCGGCCGCGCCAGCGCTCGTTCCGCAGCAAGCGCCCTTGCCAGCGCATGGTCGCCGGAACGCAACGCCGCCTCGACCAGCGTCAGGTCGATGACGTCGCGTTGCGCGTGGCTGCCGCCGAAGCGGTGGGCGATCGCCCGGATTGGCCGGATCAGGCGCACCGTCTCGGCATAATTGCCGTCGCCGAATGCCTTGATGGCGAGCGTCAGGGGATGGCCGACGTCCCGGGTGAAGGCGGCGTTGTCGTCGTTGCCGCGCATAGCCTCGCGCTGCGCCTCGAGCAAGGTGCGAGCCGGCGCTTCGAGGCCGGCGCCGACGAAGGCCATCATCGCGTGGACATCGTTGAAGGCATAGTTGCCGGCGCTTGCCTTGGCCCAGTTGGCGGCGATTGCCGCCCAGCGGTCGCCGACATCGCCGCCGCCGAGATGCAATCGCCACAGGATCGCCGAGGCGTCGACCATGTTGAGCGCCAGCGTCGAGCGCTCGCCGTAGATCGGCCCATCATAAAGCGCCAGCACCTGGTCGGTCTCGCCGAGATCGTAGTGGAACAGCGCCAGATGCCACCAATTGTGCACTTGCAGGAAGCTCTCTTGCGTCCACGCTTCGGGGTTGGCGCGCATCCAAGCGATGCCGTCCTTTTGCCGGCTCTGCATCTCCATGACATGGGCGACGGCGTGCTGCGCCCAGCCGTCGCGCGGCTCGATGTCGACTGCCGCGCGGCCAAGCTTTTCGGCGCGCGCATAGTCGCCCATTTCCTCCAGCCCGAACGCCTGCATGCCGAGTATGGCGTGATAGCCCGGCATGCCGCTCTGCCATGACGGCAGCGCGCGGCCGATGCGGTCGCGCAGCATGCGAGCGTTGCCGGTGAAGAAATCGATCTGGTGCCCGGTCTGCAGCGCCAGCGCGTCGAGCGGAAACTCGATCGCGATATCCTCGAGCAGACGGGCGGCTTCATGCCAGCGTCCTGCTGCAAGATGGCCGAGTGCTGCGACGTGCGCCTGCTCACGCGTCGTCGCGGCAAGCGGCAGCGCCGCCTCGTGGCATGTCCTGGCCACAGCAGTCGCCTCGCGCTCGGTGGCGAGGCCGAAGAGATAGCCCTTGAACACATGCGCCATGACGAAGCCGGGATCCTCGGCGATGGCTCGGTCGACCGAGCCGACCGGATCGCCGATGAAGCATTGCAGTTCGCGGACAGCTTGGCTGTAGGGCGAGAACCCGGCTTCGGTCGCGCCCGAAAAAGTCAGGCCGAATGCGTCCCTGACTGCCATGTCATGTCCTCAATTGTCCGAGCGCATCGCCACCGTGGCGATGCCGGCGCCGACCAGCAGCGTGCCGCCGGTGCGGTTGAAGATACGGATCGCCCGGGGATTGCGCACCACGTTGCGCGCCCTTGCGGCGATCAGGGCATAGCCGAAGGCATTGGCGAAGGCGAGCGCCAGGAAGGTGGTTTCGAAGATCAGCATCTGCGTCCAGAAATCGCCATGCCGGTCGAGGAACTGCGGCAGGAAGGCGACGAAGAAGGTGATGCTTTTCGGGTTGAGCGCGGTGACCAGCCAGGCATGCGCCATCATCTTGGCCGACGACACCGCATCCAGGCGCGGCTCGGCCCTGAGCGTGCCACCGGCGCGAAACAGCTTTACGCCGAGATAGATCAGATAGCCGGCGCCGATCACCTTCAGCACCGTGAACACGGTGGCCGAGGCCGCCAGCAGCGCGCCGATGCCCAGCATCGACAGCGTCATCGCCGTGAAGTCGCCAAACGCGACGCCGACCGCCATCGGCAGCGCCGTGCGCCAGCCCTGGCCGAGCGCATAGGACACGACCAGAAGGATGGTCGGGCCGGGAATGACAAGGAGGATCGTCGAGGCCGCGGCAAAGGCGGCCCAGTTTTCGAAGGACATGCTCGTCTCCTTGAACTCAAAGAAGAGGATAAATCCTCGACCCCGCGAAGATGTAAAGGGGCAGCATTGAAATAGACGGCACGACGGCTCGGCCAGAGGTTAAGGTAGGGCAAGACGTCTTCACGCTTTTTCAACCATGATTGGTGAAAATACCATCGATCCGGCCGGACCGTGTTTCCCGCCGATAGCGTAGGGTTTGGGTACATGCGTGAGTTGCCGCAAGGTCTGACACCGCCGTACAATGGCGACGCCGTCGAAATCGAAATTTCCGAAAACCAGCTTTCCCGCCGCGCGGTGTTGTCCGGCGCCGGTGCGCTGGCGCTGCTCGGGGTTGCCGGCTGTAGCCAGACGCTCGATTTGCCATCGCTGCAGCTCGACGGCGTCACCACTGGCGCGATCACCCCTGTCCGCCCGAGCATCAGCGTCGACAAGAACATCACCAGCCCGAGTGTGATGTATGCCTCCGTCACCGATGGCGGTTTCACGCTGCCGGAAGTGCCCTACCTCAAGGTCAAGCCGGAATTCCGCCGCCAGATCGTCGTCGACCCGACCGGCGAGCAGCCCGGCACCATCGTCGTCCATTCGCAGGAGCGGCTGCTCTATCTGGTGCAGCCCGGCGGTGACGCGATCCGTTACGGCGTCGGCATCGGCAAGGAAGGCTTCCGCTGGTCCGGCCGCGCCAACATCCAGTACGGCAAGGAATGGCCGGTCTGGACGCCGCCGGCCGAGATGATCGCCCGCAAGCCGGAGCTGGTGAAATGGCAAGGCGGACAACCCGGCGGCCTCGAAAATCCGCTCGGCGCGCGCGCCCTCTACATCTATCAGAATGGCCAGGACACCGGCTACCGCATCCACGGCTCGCCCGAATGGTGGAGCATCGGCCAGGCGATGTCGTCGGGCTGCGTTCGCCTGATCAATCAGGACATTATCGACCTCTACAGCCGCGTCTCCAGGAAGAACCCGGTCGTCGTCGTCTGACCCTCCCGGTCGTCGCCTGACCTCATAGCGGCTGGCGCGGCCGCTCGACTCTCCCGTTGCGTGATCTCGCAAGACAGGCGAATGTGCCTGCAAAGCCACTGCTCGGGAGACGTGAAGCATGTCCGGAACTTTTGTGATCGCGCAAGGCGGCGGCCCGACCGCCGTCATCAACCAGACGATGGTGGGCGCCGCGCTCGAGATCCGCAAGCGGCATCCCGGCGCCAAGGTTTTAGGCTCCATCCATGGCGTGCGCGGCATTCGTGACGGCAACTATGTCGATCTTTCTGCCATTGCCGAGGACCGGTTGCGGCTGATCGCGGCCACGCCGAGCGCCGCCCTCGGCTCGACGCGCGACAAGCCGGACGAGGCCTATTGCGAGATCATCCTCAACGGCCTGAAGAAGGCCGGCGCCGACGCCTTCATCTACATCGGCGGCAACGACACGTCGGGCACGCAGCAGATCC
>NZ_RZTA01000044.1:0-46083 GCF_004023115.1 Mesorhizobium sp. M6A.T.Cr.TU.017.01.1.1 | reverse complement strand
CCTTGATCGTGGCGTCGTAGCTTTCCGGATATTGGCTGCGCCACTGGTCTTGAAGCTTGCCCAGATCAAAGCTGAGGCCACTCGCCTGGTCCATCAAGCCGTCGATGCGATGGAGCGAACCGGTGAGTTGGCCAACGGAAGAGAAATCCAGACGCTGAAGATTGCGCGCCATGTTCTGCAGCATGGTCGCCTGATTCTGCAGCGACTGGATCTGGTTGTTGATCTGCTCCAATGCGCGCGCGGCCGTCAGCACGTTCTGCGCATAATTGGACGGATCGAACACGATAAGGGCGTAGGCGGGCTGCACATAGTCGGCCATAGGCTTGGCGATCAGGGAAACGGTGATCAGGCCGGAGAGAAGGCGTCGCCGCATCATGCAAATTGCTCCTTGTCTGGTTGAGGGAATTGCTTGAGAAGTTCGCCGGCCCAATCGAGGCCGCGCGCGATCAGGAACTGCGAGG
This sequence comes from Mesorhizobium sp. M6A.T.Cr.TU.017.01.1.1, assembly GCF_004023115.1. NCBI lineage: Bacteria > Pseudomonadati > Pseudomonadota > Alphaproteobacteria > Hyphomicrobiales > Phyllobacteriaceae > Mesorhizobium > Mesorhizobium sp. M6A.T.Cr.TU.017.01.1.1. Next base: position 45,622 of record NZ_RZTA01000044.1, on the reverse strand, counting down.
CAAAGCTGCCTTGCCCGTCTTCGGACATGATCCTGTCGATCAGAGTCTGCGTGGCCGGATCGGAAGCACCGCAAAGCGCAAGAGCGATGGGGCCAAGCTCGAGCTCGAACAGACGGTTGCCGCGGCGCGATTGCAGATAATACTGACGCTTCGGCGTGGCGCGGGCGATCAATTCGATCTGCCGCTCGCTTAAACCGAAGCGCTCGTAGGCTGTGCGCGCCTGGGGTTCCACGGCACGATCATTGGGAAGGAAAATGCGCTGCGGGCAGCTTTCGATGATTGCCGGCGCTATGCCAGAGCCCGCGATATCAGCCAGCGACTGCGTAGCGAAGACAACCGACACGTTCTTCTTTCGCAGCACCTTCAGCCATTCGCGGATGCGGGCGGCGAACAGCGGATTGTCGAGATAGACCCACGCCTCGTCGAGCATGATCAGCGTGGGCCGTCCGTCGAACCGTTCCTCAAGTCGCTGGAACAGATAGGTAAGCACCGGCAGCAAAGCGCCTTGGCTGTGCATTAACTCCTCGGTCTCGAAACACTGCACATCCGACAAGGCCAGCCCATCATGATCGGCATCGAGCAGGCGGCCGAAGGGACCGTCGAGCGTGTAGGGCATCAATGCGGTCTTCAGCGCATTGGATTGAAGCAGGACCGAAAGACCGGTCAGTGTGCGTTCCTGCGCCGGCGCGGTGGCAAGGCTGGCCAGCGCTGACCAAATAGCCTCCTTCACCTCCGGCGTGACGGTGACGTTCTCGTGGGCAACAAGGCTGGCGATCCATTCGGCCGCCCAGCTTCGGCTAGCCTGGTCGTTGATGCTGCGCAGTGGCTGAAAGGCAAGGGAACCGTCCGCTCCTAGCGCGTGGTGTTCTCCACCCATGGCAAGTGTTGCAGCACGGGCCGAATTGCCTTTGTCGAAGACATAAACCTGGGCGCCGGCATAGCGCCTGAACTGCAGAGCAATCAGAGCAAGCAGAACCGACTTGCCGGCGCCGGTCGGACCAACAACCAGCATGTGGCCGACATCTTCGACGTGGGTGGAAAGCCGAAACGGTGTCGACCCACTGGTCTCGGCAACGAAAAGCGGTGGCGCTTCGGTTTGGGTGACTTTCGCGAGATGCTCGTTTGTCGCAGGACCGGCCCAAACCGACGACAGCGGCATGAGATGGGCAAGGTTCAATGTATGAACGAGCGGTTGGCGAACGTTAGCGTAGACATGGCCAGGCAATGAGCCGAGCCAAGCCTCGACCGCATTGACGCCTTCTCGGATCGTGGTGAAGCCGAGCCCATTGATGATGCGCTCGACCGCGCGAAGCTTCTCTGCAGCGGCTTGGCGATCCTCGCCCCACACCGTCACGGTGGTGGTGAGATAGCCGAAGCTCACATGATCGCCGCCCAATGCCTGAAGGGCTTCGTCGGCATCGAGCGCCTTGTTGTCGGCATCGCTATCGACAAGCGGGACCGGCTCGTTGGTAATGACCTCGCGTAGGATTGCCACGATCGATTTGCGCTTGGCAAACCACTGCCGGCGCAACCGCGTCAGCGTCTTCGTGGCTTCCGTTTTCTCGAGCGGAATGAAGCGCGTCATCCAGCGATAGGCGAAATCCTGATGATTGAGGGTATCGAGGATCCCGGGCCGGGTGAGGTTCGGAAAGCCGAGGATGGTCAGTGTGCGAAGATGCTGCTCACCCAGCATCGGCTCCAGGCCACCGGTAAGCGGCGCATCGACCAGTATTGCATCCAGATATATCGGCGTTTCGGGGGCCATGATAGGATGGCGGCGAGGCGAAATCGTGCCGTGGAGGTAGGTCAGCGTCTGAGCATCATCGAGGACGCGTACTTCGGACATGAAACCCGAGAAGAGATCGAGCACGCGGTTGGTCTCGTCACGGAACCTCGCCAGATCCTGGCGCCAGTCTCTTTCTCCTTGGGAATAATGAGAGTCGACGAGCGCGCTTTCTGCGCGCGCCTGGGCGTCCGGCGGTGGCATAAACACCAAGGTCAGATGATAGCGGCTCTCGTAGTGCGCTACCTTCCCCTCGAAAGCAGCGCGGCGTTCTTCGTCGACCAGCCACGACGCGGCGTCAGGAAAATGCGAGTTCGGATAGCCCAGCGCTTCTATGCGCTCGGCCTCAAAGAACAATGCCCAGCCAGAGCCAAGGCGTCTGAGAGCATTGTTCGCCCGGGCGCAAATGCCGACGAGTTCAGCCTCCGTCGCACTTTCGAGATCCGGGCCGCGGAACCGCAACGTCCGCTGAAAGCTGCCGTCCTTGTTGAGCACGATGCCGGGCGCCACCAAGGCAGCCCAGGGTAGATGGTCGGCAAGCCGGTCGGCTTTGCTTCGATATTCCGAAAGGTTCAGCATGCAAGCCACCCCTTCAGACGTAGGTGGCGCACAAGCACGCTGGCGAAGTCCGGATCGCGTCTTGCGGCAAAGACCGCTAACGAGTGGCCCGCGATCCAAAGCACCAGACCAGCAATCCATTGCTGCAAGCCGAAGCCAATGGCCGCGGCCACTGTACCGTTGAGGATCGCCACCGCGCGCGGAGCCCCGCCGAGCAGGATCGGCTCGGTCAGCGCCCGGTGGACCGGTACTGCGAAGCCCTCGATATGCTGCTCCCCGGCGGCCATCAGACGAGCGCCCCACCACCGAAGGAGAAGAAGGAGAGGAAGAAGCTCGATGCCGCGAAGGCGATCGACAGACCGAAGACGATCTGAATCAGGCGCCGAAAACCACCGGCGGTGTCGCCGAAGGCAAGCGTCAGGCCGGTGGTGATAATGATGATCACCGCAACGATCTTGGCGACCGGTCCCTGCACGGACTCCAGGATCTGCTGCAGCGGCTGCTCCCACGGCATGCCGGAGCCGGCCGCATAAACCGGGGCCGTGATAAGAAACGCGAGCGCTGTGGACGAAAGAAAGCGAAGCTTCTTGCGCATGAGGAAGGCCTTTCAAAGCTGCTGGAGTTGCGAAAGCGTGAGCGGGGCAACGGCGTAATCGCCGCTGCCGTCGAGACCGGTGACCTCGGCGATTGCGTCGATGTGGCGCGACGAGCCGCGTCCCGCTATAAAGACGATCAGATCTATCGCCTCAGCGATGAGCCGGCGGGGAACGGTGACCACCGCTTCCTGGGCGAGTTGCTCAATGCGATAGAGAGCCGAGCGCGCGGAATTGGCGTGTACGGTAGCGATGCCGCCTGGGTGCCCGGTGTTCCATGCCTTCAGCATGTCGAGCGCTTCCGCGCCCCTCACCTCGCCCACGATGATGCGGTCCGGCCTGAGCCTCAGCGTCGAGCGCACGAGATCGGCAAGGGTGACCGAGCCCCGCCTCGTTCTCAGGGCAACGCAGTCCCTGGCCGCGCACTGCAGTTCGCGTGTGTCCTCGATCAGGATCACCCGATCGTCGCATTCGGCGACTTCAGCCAGCAGAGCGTTGGCGAGTGTTGTCTTCCCCGAGGAAGTGCCGCCGGCGATCAGCATGTTGCGCCGCTCGTGGACGGCCTTTTTCAGCGCATCGGCCTGCAGCGGCAGCATGATGCGTTCGGCAACATAGTCGGCCAGGGTGTAGACTTTCGCGGCGGGCTTGCGGATGGCAAAACATGGCGCCAACACCACAGGTGGCAGCAGGCCTTCGAAGCGTTCGCCAGACGGCAATTCGGCACTGACGATCGGGTTGTCGGCGTGCGCCTCGGCGCGCACGTGCGAAGCAACCAGGCGGATGATACGTTCTGCCTCGGACGGGTGCATGTGAACGTCGGTATCGACCCGACCTTCGCCTAACCGGTCGAGTCGCAGCGCGCCGTCGGGATTGACCATCACCTCGATGACGGACGGATCGGCCAGGGCTTCGGTGATTGCCGGACCCATGGCGGTGCGTAGCATGACACGCCGCCGGTGGTCGGCCTCGGGATGAGAGCTCATCCTTCCCCTCCCCCACCATTGTCTTTGCTAAGCGACTTTTTGCCGGAAGCGATCTGGCGGCCGACCTTCTCAACGAATTTCTCGAAACGCTCTTGGGCAATAGCCTGCGTTGCCCGATCCGGGACCGGCGTGTGGGCATGAAGGGTGATCGAAAAGCGGATGAAGAGCGCCAGGCTCTCCAGGATCACCTCGGAATCGCGCCTGACGTGGGCAAGATCGCGGGAGAGCCGGTCAAGCCTTACGCCGTAGCGCCGATCGAACTCGCTCTCGCCACGCCGCTCGATGAACGCCTCGATCGCCTTCGCCACGATCGCTGATTTGGTCGTTGACGGATCGCGACTGAGGTTGTCCAGCTTCTCGCTGAGCTCCGGCTCAAGCAGAAACTGATGGCGAATGCGGTGCGGCTTCATGCGGCTCGTTCCGACGGCCCGGCGTTGCGCCGGCGACGGGAGAAGCATCGGCCAGACGCTCAAAATTGCTTATGGCCGTTATCTACGCTGAGGTGCGCTCTGCAACTCAGCGGACTTCAGAAGCCGGGAATGACATCGTCGCCCCTGCCCTCGTTGATACCGTAGGCGCGGGCCGCAGTGGAAATCCGATCCATGACACGCTTGTCCGCGAGCGCTTCGCTGTCATCGTCTGCGGGCTTGTACAGATCGGCCTGATCGGGCTCTTGAGAGACAACAACGTCTTCTTCGGGCAGGCTTGGATGGCGTTGCTGCTGAACGCCTCCCTCGTCTTCAACTGGCGCGTCGGCGCTTTCCTCGTCCGCAGCAAGTCGGCTATCGACGCTGCACACTTGTCCAGTCCAGCCGTCCGGGCGTGATGCAGGGCAGTCCGCATAGGGCCCGTCGTGCAGCACCGGCGCAGGCAGCACCCGATCTGTGAAATTCTGATCCTGATAATAGCGCAGCTTCTTGGCGCGGATCGGCGGCAACCCAGAAACCAGGACCAATTCGTCTGACGGCGGCAATTGCATCACCTCGCCTGGCGTCAGGAGCGGGCGCGCGGTTTCCTGGCGGCTCACCATGACATGTGAAAGCCAGGGCGCAAGCCGATGGCCCGCATAGTTGCGCATCGACCTAAGTTCGGTTGCGGTGCCGAGGGCATCCGAGATGCGCTTGGCCGTGCGTTCGTCATTGGAGGAAAAGGCAATTCGCACGTGGCAATTGTCGAGAATAGCATTGTTCTCGCCATAGGCCTTTGAAACCTGGTTCAAAGATTGTGCGATCAGATAGGAGCGAATGCCATAACCTGCCATGAAGGCGAGCGCCGTTTCGAAGAAGTCGAGGCGACCGAGCGCCGGAAACTCGTCCAGCATCATGAGCAGCTGATGCTTACGGCTCTTCTTCGGGTCCCCCTCCAGACGCTCCGTCAACCGCCTGCCGATCTGGTTCAAGATCAGTCGCACCAAAGGCTTGGTGCGCGAGATATCCGAAGGCGGCACGACCAGATAGAGCGACAGCGGTCGCTCTCCATCCACTAGGTCAGCGATGCGCCAGTCGCAGGACGAAGTGGCCGCCGCGACCGTTGGATCACGATAAAGCCCGAGAAAGGACATGGCGGTCGAGAGGACGCCTGAGCGCTCGTTTTCCGACTTGTTCAGGAGTTCGCGAGCCGCCGAGGCCACTACGGGATGGACCTGAGGGTTATGCCCCGTCCCGAGATGGTTTGTCGTCATCATCCGCCGTAGCGTTGCGGCAAACGAGCGTTGCGGGTCCGACAGGAAGGTGGCGACGCGGGCCAGCGTCTTGTCCTCTTCAGCGTAGAGCACGTGCAAAATGGCGCCAACTAGGAGTGAATGGCTGGTCTTCTCCCAGTGGTTCCGTCGCTCCAGCGCGCCCTCGGGATCGACGAGGATGTCGGCGATGTTTTGAACGTCCCGGATCTCATCTGGGCCTTTGCGCACCTCCAGCAGCGGGTTGTAGCGTGCCGATCTCGGGTCGGTCGGATTGAACAGAAGGCAGTACGAGAATTTCGACCGCCAGCCGGAGGTCAACTGCCAATTTTCGCCTTTTATATCATGAATGATGGCAGACCCGGTCCAGGAAAGTAGCGTTGGAACAACCAGCCCCACGCCCTTGCCCGAACGCGTCGGCGCAAATGCCATGACGTGCTCCGGGCCGTCATGGCGCAGATAGCGATCGTTCAGCCTACCGAGGAAAACGCCCGCCGGCCGTAACAACCCTGCCGTCTCGACCTCATGAGTCGTGGCCCACCGTGAAGACCCATAGGTCGTAACCGACCCGCGCTGTCGCGCGCGCAAAAGCGAGCCAGCGATTGCGGCGGCACAGCCCAGGAATCCGCTGGCGCCTGCAAGCGTACCGGCTTTGTCGAAGACCTCCGGCGCATAAGCATCGAAGTGGAACCACCATTCAAACAGCTTCCACGGCTTGTAGATTGGCCAGCCGGCGAAGAGAAACCATGGTGCGCCGAGAGGCGTCTGGTAGGTCAGCATTTGAGCGCACCATTGGGTTGCCGTCCATACGCCGATAATGACAATTGCGCACACAACGGCGATCTGCCCGATCAGTAGCTTCGTAGGTGTCATCGGCTTGGCCCGCTGAACAACGCGACCTAGCATCGCGCGGCGCAGCCGGGACAGGAATGTTCCTCACATACGATTTGGGAGCAATGAACGACTTCCTACGTATGCAGGTCGGTCAGCACGCGTGTTGCGCCTTCACGCGACACCATCCGCCACTCCATCCTTTCCATTCACCCTGAGGCCCGGCGCCGCCGACAGTTGCGTGACCGCTCCTCCGCAAAGTTATCTTCTGCGTTCAGGGAGCCACGGCGCCTGGGCTGGCTGATGAACACCGTCCGCTCGCGCATGTGGGGTCGAATTGATTTGTGCCCAAGTGGAGGCAGGCTCGTCTTCCAACAGTTGCCGCAGTTCCCCTGGCTCGAACGCCATCATCGGTGGGGAAGCGGGTTCATCCTCCAACAGTTGCCGCAGTTCCCCTGGCTCGAACGCCATCATCGGTGGGGAAGCGGGTTCATCCTCCAACAGCTGCCGCAGTTCCCCTGGCTCGAACGCCATCATTGGTGGGGAGGCAGGCTCGTCCTCCAACAGTTGCCGCAGTTCCCCTGGCTCGAACGCCATCATTGGTGGGGAGGCAGGTTCGTCCTCCAACAGTTGCCGCAGTTCCCCTGGCTCGAACGCCATCATTGGTGGGGAGGCAGGCTCGTCTTCCAACAGTTGCCGCAGTTCCCCTGGCTCGAATGCCATCATCGGTGGGGAGGCGGGTTCATCCTCCAGCAGCTGCCGCGGCTCTTCCTCGTGCGGCAAGCGCCTCCTTAGCCGGTCTTGCAGCGCCTGCCGATCGGCAACGAGGTTGTCGAGGGGCAGCGGCTCGTGGTCTGGCCGCTGCCCTTTCACCAATCGTTCAACCAGCGCCCACGTGCCCTCCAGGACAAATACGCCGCAATCATAATGGTTCGTCTGTCTGGCCATGGGGGCTGGCGCCAAGGTGGCATTCAGCAGTCCTGCGAGCTGTTTTGCAGGCACGTCGTTATATCCCTCTCGCTGGAGGGAGTCGTAGTGATAGGCGAACCGCCTTTCCGGGTCGCGGCGATCAACGAGCAGCAGCGACCAATGGGTGCCGGGGCTAGTAGCCGTGCCATTATTCACTGGCAAGAACAGGAAGTCGGCTGTGGCGTTGTTTTGATTATAGATGGACTGCAATATGCCTCGAGCGTCTTGCGGCGACGTGTGTCGCAGTAGATGGGATACGGAAGGATCCACCAGCCGAGTCCGGGCAGCGAGCGCCGGATTGATCCCCTGCAGTTGCCCCTCCAGCAAATTGTAATCTCTCTGGATATGGGCGTCGCTCAGCCATTCGGCGGCGCCGAGCACCCGCCCCGTTGCAACGTTGGACGGGGCTGTCGGATCGAGCGCCCCGATCTGAGCCCCAGAGGAACTGGTAGTCAGTGTGGTCACATCAACCAGTGGAAGGCCGCGGTAGGTGCCTGGCAGCCTAGCGGTTGCTGGCGAGGCGGGTTGGGGAGCTCTTGCCGGTGCCGCTGGCCCAGCTTCAGCAGCGGCCCCAACGCGCCTGGTGACTGCGTCTGCCGGATGAGCAGAAAGGACAGTTTCGCGCCCGAGCACAATGCGCGGCAGGATATCCCGGAGGTGAGCCAATGCAGAACTGATACTTAGCCTATTACCATAGGAGACAGCCTTGAAGCTCTCAACATCTTTATCCAGCGATTTGTCGTGAATCCGAGCCGCAATCCCAAGCTTGTTATTTTGACGCAGGTACTGACTAAAATGTCTAAGAAAATTTGTATAGCCGCCCACGGTATCTGGATTCCGTCCGGTCGCAGGCGCTGCCAGGTACTCCTTGGTCGAAGCGGCTCTGTAATTTCTAATGAGCTCGGCATCGTCAGGATAGGGGATCACGACAGGGCGAGCCATAATCGGGGCTCCGCCTGTCGACTTCTTGAGGTAACGCAGTGCGCCAGCCACGGTGGAGGAACCACCCGTACTCTCGTACTCCTTGAGATCCTGATCCAGCGACGAATGGTAAAGCCGAGCAGCAAACCCTGGCTTGTTGTTTTGAAGGAGCCACCGACTAAAGCCGAAAAGAGAATTTACATTGTAAGTGACCGTGTTCGCTTTGGCCTTACCCGCGTGGAATGCTGCCCTCAGCCCTTCGATAGCGGTCGCATCGTTGGAATAGACAGGACGCTTGTCGGCACCGTCGGGGACTACAATTGGACGATCCGGCTGCACTGTCGAGGGCATCGACCCACCACCTCCGGGATGCGGTGCTGGGGTGGATTCGTGCTCATCCCTCTGCCTGACGAGCTGCGCCTCACATTCCGGTGTAGCCACCTTATGAGGATCCTGCATCGGTTCGATCCCCTCCATCTCCTGCTGCAACCAAGCCAAAGCTTGGCGAGCGGCCTGCGCGGCTTCATCAACCGCGGAGGATGTCTCCACACCTCTGGCGGACGCCGGCAGAGCCTGCTCCGCCCGCCGTCGAAAGAGCTCTGGCGAGGCGGATTTCTCCGCCCACAATCTGGGCTGCGTAGCGAGTCCCCGTCCAGATTTATGTGGCACCGCCTCGCTTGGCAGCGGGCTGCTCCTGTCCCGTGCAGCTACCAGCTCCTCCGGGGCGCCCTGGTCGCCGTGGCGCCAGTTCAAGTGAGGGACGGCCTCTCCAAAGTCGGGCGCTTGGTGTTGGTGCGCGGTTGGGGCGAGAGACAATGGTAGATCGGTGCCCTCCTTATAACCTACCGGCAGGAGCTCCTCTGGCCAATCGAATCCCTGCTGTGGTGCGGTATGCTGAGCAGCGTCGCCACGGGGACGAGCCTCCATGCTGACCGCGTTTTCCAGATGATTCCCGAGTATAACGCGCGGCGGGTTCTTGCGGAGATAAACCAGCGCAGATTCGATCGGAGCTCCACCATTAGAGGAGGCGGCCTTGTAGCTCTCAACATCTTTATCCAGCGATTTATCGTAAATGCGACCCGCAATTCCGAGCTTGTCATTTTGACGTAGGTAATGACTGAAATGGTTAAGAGCAGTTGCGTAGCCGCTCGCGGATCTGAAATGTCTGGTGAGCGCGGCGTCGTCAGGATGGGGGTTCAGGACAGCGCGACCCACAATCGGGCCGGCTCCGCCCATCGACTTCATCAATTGACGCAGTGCGCCAGCCACGGTGGAGGAACCACCCCTACTCTCGTACTCCTCGAGATCCTGGCTCAGCGACGGATGGTAAAGCCGAGCAGCAAGCCCTGGCTTGTTGTTTTGAAAGAGCCAACGACTAAAGCCGAAAAGAGAATTTGTGCTGCGAGTGACCGTGTCCGGCCTGGCTTTACCCGCAAGGAGTGCTGACTTCAGCCCTTCGATGGCGGTGGCATCGTTGGAATAAACAGGACGCTTGTCGGCACCGTCGGGGACCACAATTGGACGATCCGGCTGCACTGTCGAGGGCATCGACCCGTCGAGATGCGGTGCTGGGGTGTATTCGTGCTCGTCCCCCTGCATCACAAGTTGCGCCTCCCGTTCCGATGTACCCACCTGATGGGTGGGGAGTTGCATCATCACGCGAGCGCCTGAGTTGCCAACCTCACCTGGTTGCCGCTCAGTGACAGCATGCTGCAGATTGCTTTGGATCCTCTGCCTCTTCGTTGGTCTCAACTCACCTTTACCATGCGAGCCATTGACGAGGACCTCCTCGCCTGGCGCACCCATCAACTCGTCCGCCGCCTGCAGTTCGCCCAAGTGCTGCTCAAAACCGGCTTGGCCGGCCTGTCCGCTTGCTCGTGCGGTACGGCGTGCTGCACCTGCAGCCAAGCTGCCACGATGAATGTCTAGTTTGTACGGGTGCACGCTATCCTCACTTCCACAGATCACATGAGCAACCTACTCAGGCAAGCTTTCGAGAGGCTGACGAGGTCCGCCGCCGCGGAAGGCGAAGGCTGGTTTTCTGCTCAGCGGTTGACGGCCTCGCGTGTTGCGGCCGCGCCGGGTATCACGCCAATCAATCTGAATAGTCGATGCGTCAAACGAACCAGGATGGGATTTTCGTAGCGGGGCTGCTCTACTCACTCTTGTCCTGAGGGCAGAATTCAACCATATCGCCGAGCAACTGGATGCCGATTGGATACCCGATCCGGAAAGCTTCAGCTCCTATGTGACGCGAGGATGAGAATCGTGGCAGCTCCAGACCGGCGGGCTGCCACCGACACCGGCGATGACCGACGAGGGTCTTCTATTGCCAAGGCAATCGTCCGTTCGGGGACCTATGTGTTCCAATGCTCGTCGAGCGGATCGGGTGGGCGGCACCGCCGTAGCGTTACGGCGAGCGGAAGCGGCGTTGGTGTGCGGCTTTTCCCCTGAACGCTTCACACGAGGCTGATAGTGGATCTTGCAATCGCACACACGCGGTCTGCAGGCGTGCCCATCAAGCAGTTTGCGCAGACCAACGTCGCGGCGAGCCGATCCTCAATACGCAGCGCAAGTCCTAGACTCCACGATCGTCCTTCGGTGAAGATTTGCTCGCGCCTCGCCCTGATTACAGCCGATAAGGCGAGCTAACAATTGCAAGAGCCACAAGCTATTCCAGCTCGATCGGTTTGGTGTTCCAGTCGGGCGGGGTCTGACCGAGAATGTTGCGAACGAAGAAGTCTAGGAGTTTGCGCTCGGTGTAGGTGCCTAGAGTATGGTGATTGGCACCAGGAACGTAGACCATGTCAAAATCTTTTCCTGCCTTGATGAGTCGATCGGCAAGCTGGAACGAGCAAAACGGATCGACATTATCATCCATTTCGCCGACCGCGATCATCAGCTTGCCCTGCAGCCTGTGAGCATTGTCAACGGCGGAGGATTGCGAATATTCAATGCCGACCGGCCACCCCATCCACAGTTCGTTCCACCAGGTCTTGTCTATCCTGTTGTCGTAGCAGCCGTTTTTGGCGACGGCGACCTTGTAGAAATCGGGGTGAAAGAGCAGCGCGCTGACTGCACTCTGGCCGCCGGCGGATGCGCCAAAAATGCCGACGTTGGATATGTCGTACCATGGATATTGCGCGGCCGCCGCCTTGTGCCACAGAATGCGATCGGGAAATCCTGCGTCCTTCAGATTCTTCCAAGCAACATCATGGAAGGCGCGGGAGCGGTTGTTGGTGCCCATGCCGTCGATCTGAGCAACGACGAAGCCCAGCTGCGTGAGCGGCTCTGTCCACCGCGAGAAGGATTTCGGGACGAAGGAGCCGTGGGGTCCAGCATAGATATTCTCCACAACCGGGTATTTCTTCGTCGGGTCGAAGTTGGCTGGCAGGTGGAGCACGCCCCAGATATCAGTTTTGCCGTCGCGCCCCTTGGAATGGAAACTGAGCGGCGGCTGCCAGCCTGCGGCGACGAGCTCGGAAATGTCGGCCGTCTCGATCTGCTGGAGCTTGGCATTGTCGCTGGCGCGGTAGAGTGCCATGCGCGGGGGCAGATCGATGCGTGACCAGAGATCGACATAATAGCGCCTGTCAGGCGAGAACTCGATATGGTGGTTGGCCGGTTCGGGCGTCAGTGCAGTCAGTCCCTTGCCGTCAAAGCCGATGCGGTAAGCATGGACCCAATAGGGGTCCTCCTGCGGGTTCATCCCGCTCGCCTCGAACCAGATCTGACGCTTGACCGGATCGACATGGTTGACCCTCCGGACGACCCACTCACCTCGGGTGATCTGGTTTTCGAGCGCGCCTGTCCGGCCGTTGAAAAGATACAAATGCTCATACCCGTCGCGCTCGGATGCCCAGATGATCTCCTTCCCGTCATCGACATCGAAACGGAAGATTTTTCCGGCATCCTCCTGGCCATGCCCCAGCGGCAAATAATCAACGAATGTCTCGCTGGTCTCATCGATCAGGGAGCGCCCGTGGCCCGTGGCGGCGTCTACCTCGACCAGGCGATAGAGCTGATGCCCGCGCTGGTTATATTCGAAAGTGAAGCCGCGGCTGTCCGCCCACCACCGGAGAGCGGAAAGTTCGAAGACGTTCGAGAAGAGGGCATCGTCAATCACGATCTGGCGCGGGCCGGCAATGTCGAACAGGACCGGCTGGGGCAGCGGAAGGACATCGCCCGGCCTGGGATAGAATATTGTTGAATATTCCCGCTCCAACTGGTCCGTCGAAGAATTGAGATAGCGGACCTCCCGCCTATAGCCGGGGCGAACAAGGTAAGCGGCGAGGTGGCGCGAGTCCGGCGACCAGCTCAGCGTCGAAAAGACGTAGCAATTGCCTTCGGCTCCGTCCCGGCTCAGAGGAACATCCTGCAATCCGTCCTCGCTGCGCAGGAAAACATTGCAGTTCTTGATATAGGCGATCCATTTGCCGTCGGGCGACGCGTTGCTCTTGTCGGGGTTGTTCTCCGCTGGCGGCGTGTAGCGGTGGCTGAGCTCCCTAGGGTCCCCTTTCCTTGCATCGAACGTGGTGCTGGTACAGTCGTAGCTTGCAAGGTCGCAGCTCCACCGGGTGTCTTCAATCTGGAAGTCGAGCCTGCGACCATCCTCACTCAGTTCGAAACGGTCGAACGGAAGATTGCCGGCTTGATAGCTCTCATGGCTCACCTTGTTTAGCGCTGCCGCCAGACGCGCCTGATCGAAAGCGGGCCGCTTGAAACCCGTGGCAGCATCGACCTGCATGAACTGCTGCTCGCCGTGGCTAGTCCGGCGGTAGACTAAGGCTTCACCCCCGGTCAGCCAGAAAGGCATTTTGGGGACATTGACAGTGAGCCCGCCATATCGATCGTTGATCGTAAGTGCGCGCTTGAAATCGGCCGGCGCTAGCGGCGGGTGTAAACTTTTCGAACCCTTGGCCAGCGTCTGAGTTGCCGATCCCCGTGCCGCGCGCGTCAAAGCGCCGATCCTGGACATACCTGTTCACTTCTTTCGGTTTTCGGAATGCGAATTTTGAAGTTGGGTTCTCGTCGCCGGTCTGCAGCAGCGCCGAGCGTCGCCTTGGAGGAGAGCCAGCACGCGGGTGCAGCCAGGCCGCGCAACAGGGGCGCTCCTTGGACATCCAGGCACTGGTCGGGTGCCGATTGAAGAGTTGGCGTCCGCCGCCGAAACAACCAGGAAAGAGCGTCCATGCAGCCCTGACGCGACTATTTCCTCCGCGAGTATGGCCGCTTGCTTTTCTACATCATCTGAAAGGTCCTGCTCTAGTCGGGCCGGATGTCACCCCGGCAGAAATCATTGTGCTATTTCGACAATCTCCGAGCGATTGCCGCCGGCCCATGACGAGGTTTACCGATAGGGCGCAATATGCGTGCCAAAGGAAAAGCGGTTTAAATACACGGCAATCCGCCTATGTCGCATCCCCAACATCGTCGTACACCGGACAATGCCGGACGAAATTGTCCCGGGGCGTCAAATTGGTTTTGATGGTGACCCAAGGAGTTCTGGCCTTATCTGAGGCGTTCGGCCTTTTTCGAGAGCCGGACTCTTCGCGCGTTTCCGGCGACCCGAAGCGCCTGATCAAAGCTGACGGCATTCCCGGGTCTTGGCCTTGCCACAGCAGCACCTGCTGCATCAATTCCGACGGACGCTGTAGAACACCTGCAACACACGGCCCGCAGCAATTTCTCCGGCGCAACGCTGGGGCGACCGCCTTTGGCACTGCAGGCGTACATGCCGGAAAGGATGCCGTCTAGCCGCACCAGCGCTCCATTGATCATCAGCCGGTGCGGGCACAAGGATGATCGGCTGGAACGAAATCTTCCAAGCTTCATCGTGAACAGCTGCTCCATGAACACATCGCTCCCGTGCATCGAGCCGTCTCGCCAGGGGGATCAATAGTCTGTCTTTGGCGTAGGTATTTCAGCAGCCTGCTGCTAGCGTGCGGACGACGCCGACATCAACCGGCGGACAAATGCGCCGAGGGCAACAAGCGCGCCTGACGCAACGCCGCCAGATCAGCCGAGCCGGTGCAGAAGCAGGCGACGGCCAACTGGCGGATGACGATCTCGAAATGCGCGACAACCGCCTCGGTGGACACTGTCGCCGCGCCCAGCACGCTGGCCGCCTGCCCGGCGATGTCCGCGCCCAGGCGGATGGCCTTGGCCACGTCGACGCCATCGCGGATCCCGCCCGACGCGATCAGCTTCACCGTTGGCAGCGCCCGGCGCACCGCCTGCACGCTGGTCAGGGTGGGAATCCCCCAATCGGCGAACGACATCGCCACTGCACGGTCGGCGGCATTGCGGGCGCGCTCGCCCTCCACTGCGGCCCAACTGGTGCCGCCGGCGCCGGCGACATCGATTACCGCCACGCCCGCCTCGACGAGCGCACAGGCCACCGAGGCGGACAGGCCCGCCCCCACTTCCTTGGCCACGATCGGCACCCCCACGATGCGCGCGGCGCCAGCGATCAGCGCCAGGACGCCGCGCCAGTCGCGGTCGCCCTCCGGCTGTACCGCTTCCTGCAGCGGATTGAGATGGACGATGAGCCCATCGGCCTCCAGCGCGTCCACCTGCGACGCGCCAGGTCCAGGCCGTCGGCCTCCCGCAGTTGCGCGGCGCCGATATTGGCCAGCAAGGGAATGTCTGGCGCCAGGCGGCGCAGCGCGCGCGTTAGCCCCTGGGAGTTGCGGGATTGCAGGCTCACACGCTGCGAACCGACGCACATGGCGATCCCCAAGGCTTGCGCTGCCTCGCTCAAATACCGGTTGATGGCCTCGGCCCGTGGCATGCCGCCGGTCATAGAGCTGATCAGCAGCGGCGCGCGCATAGCCTTGCCCAGCAGCGAGGCGCGCAGGTCGATCTGCGTCAGGTCCAACTCGGGCAGTGCGCAGTGTTCGAAACGGATGTACTCCCAGCCAGCGGCCACCGTGGCCGGCGCCGTTCGCCGATCCAGCACGATGTCCAGATGTTCGTCCTTTCGCCGGCTCAGGGCGGTGTCGCTCATGCTCGCTCCATCCGTAGCAGCGGGCGACGGCGTTGCGTCGGATCGAACCGACGGCAGGGCGCCCAAGCCGCCGCCTCCGGCGCGTTCAGGCCGACGCACGCTGGCCTCCCCCTGCAGCGTCGCTGCGGTAGCGGCTGGTCGAAGTCTGGTAGTACTGCGCGCGGATCGCCGCCATCGCCTCGATCAACGGTCCCCACGGCGCGGGAAAGCATTCTTCCGCCATCACCCGGTGCAGCATGCGCGTATGGCCGGCCAACTCGTCGTTGAGGAACTCAACCACAGGCATAGCCGGATAGCGCTGCAGAAGCAGGATCGCCGCGTTGTCGCCGGCCGACCTGTCCTTGTCGCGTCCATGCAGATCGTTCTGCAGGCGCCCTATCACTGAGATGAGCCGCAGGACCTGGCGAAACGCTGGACGCGCGCGCAAGGTCGCCATGTCCAGCCCCCACAGCAGCGACAGGCAACAGAACACGTTCCCGTAAGCGATCGAATCGATGCCGTTGTGCAGGTACTCGGCGTAAGACCAGCGTCGCGCCCCTGCCGCCTGCGCGTGTCCGGCGCGCAGCGCCGCGCAGTAGCACCGGGTATAGTCGAGAAGCCGAGCATAGTCGCGACGATCGTAGGCGAGCGCAGCCAGCGAAGCGCGCAGCTGAGCGCAGCCCTCGAATCCGGAGAGCACGCACGGTACGCCGTGCCCCAGCGCCTGCTCCACGGCGGCGAGCTGCTCCGGCGCGATCAGGCCAAGGTCGTTGCAATCGTCTAGCCAGAACAGCAGCGCCAGTTCGCGATAGAACGCCACGATCAGCGTTTCGTCCTGCGGATCGCGGCCGGTGCGGGCGCTGGTGTCGCGCAGGCTCGGGTGAATGCGTTGCAGGATATACTGGCCGCCCCTTACCGCTTCCTCACCATGCTCATCGGCGAAACCGGTCAGGGTACGCCCCCACTCCAGGACCTGCTGCAGCGCGCGTTCGGTCTGGATCATGGCGCCGCTCCTGCTCCCTCGGCTACGACGCGCCGCCCCCAACGAAGCGCCAGCCACAACCCGGCGAGTTCGGCCACGCGCACGACCCGGGTAGGGCAATACAGTTCCTTGCCGATCCACAGCGGCGCCTCCGGCATTTTATGCGCCGCATGGCGGGCGAGCATCCACTCCAGCGCACGCGCTACCGCCTGCGCGATCCGCCGGCGCCCTGTTGGCTCTTCGCTCCCGTTCATCACGTGCAACGTGAACAGCGCATAGGCGGTTTCCTCGAATGTTGACGCGCGACCGGCGCCCCAGCCGCCGTCGTCGCGCTGCGCCTGCAGCAGCGCCGCCAGCGCGCGCTCGTCGCGCCACTTGGGCTTGCCTTGCGCCAGCGCAGCGACCGCATGCGCGGTGGGATACAGCCACGAAACGTGCCATTTTTCGTTGTCCCAAAGACCATGCGGGTTGCGTTTGGCCTCGATGTAGGTGCTGGTGCCGGCGGCGGGCTTTCCCAACAGTCGCAGCGCATGCAGGGCATGGATGTTGGTCGACACCGAGGCATTGCGCTCGCCGGGAAAGGTGACGAACAGCTCGCCGATTTCGAAATGGCACAACGCATCGACCGCCGGGGCGCGGCCTGCAAGGCGCAGGACGCACAACGCAACGGCGGTGTCGTCCGCATCGGCCGCGAAGTGCAAGGCCGGCCCCAGACCGCGCACGCCCAGGCGGGCGTCGAGCTGGGCGACGATCACGCGCACCGCATCGGCGAGCGCGGGATGCGCGAACAGCCCGACCAGATGCAAGGTGTACAGCGCCCAGCATGGCTCGAACACATTGATAGGCCAGACGTTGGGAACGACGCCTTCGATGCCGCTGTGCGTCGCCCGCGATGCCGCCTGCAGATACGCGTCGGCGCGCCCGACCTGCGGCGTGCTCCCCTGTTTCACGGCGTGCGCACGCCACGCGGCGGTGGCCGCCGGACTGATGCCGATGCTACCGTAGTCATCCGGGCATAGGGTGGCCGGCGACGTCCCCCAGGCTTCCCAGGAGTGCAGCAACGGATGGCCGCTCGGCAACGTCGCCACCGCACCCAGCTTGAGCAGGCACGCTTGCCGCAATGGCAACAGCGCCGGGTGGCGGGGAAACGCCACGCCGCCCAGCAAGGATGCGGCCTCGCCACACAACTGCGGCAGGATCAGCTCAGCGCCGATCGGCGCGTCTTCTGGCACGGCATGCGCGTACGGATCGGGCTGGCGCTCGAGGAACCGGATTGCAGCCTGGACTGCGTCGGCAGCGCCGGGAAGAGGATCGGCACGTTGCAATGCCAGCAACGCCGCCCACGTGGGCGCATGGCGAAACAGCGGGAAGTCCGCGCTTCCCCATCCGCCATCGGCCTGTTGCTGCGCGATGAGCCACGCGTATGCGTCCTGCCGACCGGTGAGGTTGCCGTGGAACTGCAGAGCTCGCGCGGTGTCATAGACGCACGGACCGACGCTGCCGCCGTCGCTCATCTCGCTCAGCAGGTGGCGCAATTCGGAAAGGAGCTGTTCGGACAGCGCGTTCACGTGGGATGTTCCTTCTGCAGACGGTTGACGAGAACCAGGATCGGGCAGACGCCGCGCACGTCGCCGCAGGCCCGTCGCGGCCAGGCCGCGGGCAGCGCCGGACGGCCGCCCTGCTGCGGCTCGACGCCGCGCCCGATGCTGGCGCCGGTCCGCCGCATAGGCTTGGCGCAGCGCGCCGCGTGCGCCGCGGCCGTGCTGGGCAACCGCTGCGATCGGCGCGCCGGAGTCGGAAACAGTGCAGCATGCACCGTTGCCGCCGGCCGATCGCAGCGGCACAGGGGCGACTCCATTCGGACGGGCGCTCAAGCGCATGGCGCGTGCTCCAACAGATACGTGTTGGCCCGCTGCAGCATCTGCGCCAATCGTTCCGCACGTGGCCCTAGCAGGGCGATGGCCTCCCCGGCGTCGCGCAACAGATCAAGCGCGAACTGGCGCGCAGCCTGCAGCCCCATGATCGACGCGCAGGTCGGCTTCTGCGCCGCCGCGTCCTTGCCGGGGGTCTTGCCCAGCGTCGCGGTATCCGCTGTCGCGTCGAGAATGTCGTCGACCACCTGCAACGCCAGGCCGAAACAGGCGCTGTAGCGATCGAGCGCATCGTACAGCGCAGCGTGCGCAGAATCCTCCGCGATGGCGCATAGCGCACCCATGCGAACGGACGCGCGCACTAGCGCTCCGCTCTTCATCCGGTGCATCGCCACGATCTTGTCTAGCTCGACGTGCTTTCCGACCAGCGACAGATCCATGGCTTGCCCGCCTGCGGCACCCTCGGCGGACACCGCCTGCGCCAGTTCGCGCACGAGCGCGATACGGTTATCGCCCGGCGCATCCAGGCTCGCCAGGGTCAGGAAGGCGTGCGCCTGCAGCGCATCGCCGACCAGGATCGCGGTGGCTTCGCCGAATTTGACGTGCACGGTCGGAAGGCCGCGGCGAAGCACGTCGTCGTCCATCGCGGGCAGGTCATCGTGGACTAGGGTACAGGCATGCATCATCTCGATGGCGGCGCCGACGTCGTCGATCATGTGCGCCGAGTTGTCGGCCAGTGCGCCGGCAGCCAGACAGAGCAAGGCGCGGGTTCGCTTGCCGCCATGCAAGGTGGCGTAGCGCATCGCCGCCATCAGCTCGGTCTCACAGTCGCCTTCGGCGCAGAGAAGACGCGCCAGCGCCTGTTCGACCCGCTTTGCGCTGTCCTGCACCCAGATTTCCGGCAGCAGCCTGCCGGGTGCGCCGCGCGCCTGCGCGCCAAATTCGACGAGCGCGGAAATGCCAGTTCGATCGTCGTTTGGCGTGGGACCGGCCTGCATATTGTTCATCTCCTTGTACCTGACAGGAGGCGGCCACGGCGAGCCACACGGGACATGCGATGGAAGCTCATGAGAATCCGATGCAGATTGTCATGGACGGATGTGCGGTCGGGTAATAGCGCTGGCCTTTTTCGGCGTCGTTCAGCAACCGTGGCCGCACCCCGGCCTTGTGCATGGTCAGCGCCAACGCGATGCAGAACTGCACCAGTTCCAGCCATACCAGGTGGTAGCCGATGCAGACGTGTGGGCCGGCACCGAACTGCAACATGTCAACCGGCCGGATCGGCTCCGTGCGTTGCAGCCACCGCTCGAGTCGGAACTCATCAGGCGCCTCGTGCAGCAGCGGCGAGGTCGAGAAATGCAGCAGCGGGATGCCTAGATGGGTGCCCGCGGGAATGCGTCGTTGGCCGAGTTGCAGTTCCTGCAGCGTGCGACGCGGCAGGAGCGTGACAGGAGGATGCAGGCGCAGCGTCTCGCGGAACAGCGCCTCGGCGACCGGACAATGCGCCAGGTCCGCGTGCCGGGTCGGCACCGCGCCCACGCGTTGCGCCTCTTCGACCAGGGCGTCCCACAGCACAGGCTGCCGCGCCAGCTCGATCACCATCCAGGCCATCGTCGAGGCGGTGGTCTCGTGACCGCCTAACAGCAGCAGGCGGATATTGGCGACCAGAACGTCATCGGAGAGCTCATCGTCGCTGCGATCGAAGGCGCTCACCATGTCGCTGATCAACCCGGTGCGCGCGGCATGCGAGCGCGCGTCGCGGACGAACTGGCGCAACTGCGCGTCGATCCAGTCGCGGGCGGCGCGGCCGCGCCGCAAGGGGAGGCCGGGCAGGTCGATCGGGGGCGCGACGATCAACTGCAGCAGTTGCCGGTACTTGCGATGCCATCCCGGCAGGTCCTGGGCGGGGATTCCCATGAGGCTGAAGATGAGCTTGAGCATCAGGTCGCCGGTTTCGCACAGGATGGTTACGTCGCCGCGGTCGCGCCACGCCTGCACCCGCGCCCGGATGACGGGCGCGAACAGGTCGCCGATGCCGGCTTGGGTCAGTCCCTTGGGCAGCAACGCCGCCTTGATCGCATCGCGCGCCTGCCGGTGCGCGCCGCCGTCCTGGGCGACCAACGTTCCGCCGAGCAATTCGGGCGCCATCTCTCCGATCAGCGCGGAGGACACGTCCTTGTGCCGGAGCAATGCGAACGCATCCGGATCCACGCAGATCATCAGGTGTCCGGCAGGGCCGAAATTCAGCCAGAAATGGCTGCCCAGCGTCCGTTCCGCGCGCCGCAGCAGGCGCGGCAGGTCGCGGACCATGGCGGGAAAATGCCCGACCAGGGGGAACGCGCCGGGCACGACCGGGATGTCGTGCCAAAGCCGGTGGCGACGGTTCAGCGGGTTGAGCAGCATGTCCATCAACTCCATCAGCAGCGCGGCGCCGCGGCCGCTTCGGCGGTGTCGCCGGCAGGCGGCATGGCGCGGCTGTTGCCACCGTCGGCGTATGTCGGCACATGCACCAGCATGTCGCCGCCGATGCACACGACCTGGCGGGTGATGAACGCCGCATCGTCGGAGAGCAGGAACGCCATCAGCGCGGGCACGTCCTCAGGGCGGCCGACGCGCGGCAGGACCTGGTGTCGGCGCGGATGCCGTTGCATGCACTTGTCCAGCTTGGCGAGCAGACGCTCGGTCATGGTGAGACCCGGAGCAACCGCGTTGCAGCGGATTTACGCATGACCGTACTGGGTTGCGAGGGAGGCCGACAGCATGTTCATCGCCGCCTTCGACGCGGCGTAGGACGTCTGCGCGGTGTCACCGCTGAGCCCCTGGCACGA
Organism: Mesorhizobium sp. M6A.T.Cr.TU.017.01.1.1; assembly: GCF_004023115.1. NCBI lineage: Bacteria > Pseudomonadati > Pseudomonadota > Alphaproteobacteria > Hyphomicrobiales > Phyllobacteriaceae > Mesorhizobium > Mesorhizobium sp. M6A.T.Cr.TU.017.01.1.1. Next base: position 24,637 of record NZ_RZTA01000044.1, on the reverse strand, counting down.
CGACATGTTGACGATCACGCCAACGCCGCGGGCGATCATCCGTGGGATGGCCTGCCGGCAGCAGAACAGCGCGCCGCGCAGTTTGGTCACCATGGTCTGATCCCAGACCGCCGGGTCCAGGTCGAGGATCGCGCGGTCGTGCGGGGTCAGATACATGGCCCTCGCGTCGAAGTGCCGCTGCGCCGTCTCGAACAGCGCTGCCACCGCCTGCGCGTCGGCGATGTCCAGGGCTAGGGCCAGCGCTTGGCCCGCTTCTGCCGCGATCTGCGCGGTGAAGGCGATGGCCGCCGAGCCATCAATGTCGGCCACCACCACGTCTTCAAACCGTCCCATCGTGTCCTCCTGGATTGCGTTGGTCTTTCGCGGCATGCCGCTCGGGCTCCGCCGGAGAAGGCGCAGGGTCGGCGTTGGCGCGCTCGTCATCGCAAGCGTCGCTTTCGATGACCCGAATTGCAGCGACCGGGCACTGGCTGGCCGCGAGCCGCACGGCGGCGTGCAGCGCCTGCGGCACTGTCGCCACGCATACTTCGACCACGCCGTCCGGTTCGCGCTGGCGAAAGGTGCCCGGCAGCGTCAGCACGCATTGCCCGGTGGTTCCGCACAGATCCTGGTCGACCACGACGCGCATCTCAAGCCCCCCGCTGCGCATGCAGCCTCACCGGCAGCGCGCGGAACGTCCTAAGGAACGCGGAGGGCTCCCGGGTCGGCTGCTTGGCCAATGTCAGCGTGGGGAAGCGCGCCTGGATCTGCGGCAGGCTCTCGGCCAACTGCATCCGGGCCAGTTGCGCACCGGGGCAGAAGTGGATGCCGTGGCCGAAGGTCAGCATGATCTTCCCGTCTGTCGACATGCCAGGATTGGTGCCGTAGAATCGCGCAGGGTCGAAGCGGTCGGGATCGGCGAAGGCGTCCGGGTCGCGATTGCTGGCCGCGATGAGCACGCGCACGTCCGCGTTCTTGGGGATTACCACGCCGCCCAGTTCGATGTCGCGCTGGGCGATACGCGGAGTGACGCTGAACAGGACGGGCGAGTCGCGGCGCAGGACTTCTTCGACGAATGCCTTCACCCCCTTGGCGTCTTCCTGCACCCAGTGCCGCTGTTCGGGATACGCCAGCATCGCCAGGACCGCATGGTCGATGGTCGCAGCAGTGGTGGCGAAGCCGCCCAGCAGCATGCCCCAGAGCATGCTGATCAACTCCTCATCCGACAGCGTGTCGACATCATCGTCGTGTGCGCCGACCAGCATCGACACGATGTCGTGGCAGGGATCGGTTCGCTTGCGCTGTATGAGGTCCCCGAAGTAGGCCTGCACCCTGGCGCTGGCCGCGTCCGCCGCGGCGAGTTGGGGATCGCTGGCGTGCGGGCCAAGGCCTTCCACAATGGTGCCGATGCCGGCGGCGAGCCCGAACATATCGTCCTGGGGAAGGCCGAACAATTCGGCGAAGGCCAGCATGGGCAAGGCCAGCGCGAATTCCCGATGCAGGTCCACCGCATCCCCGCGCTCCAGCGCGGGCGCTATGCCGTCCAGGCGCTCTGCAAGATGCGCGCGATGCTCGGCCGCAGGTTGTCGACCTGGCGCATGGTGAAATCGGGCGAGATCAGCCGCCGCAGGCGCGTATGCGTCGGTGGATCCTTCATCGCCACCGTGGACGCCATCAGTTTGAGCGACAGGCTGGTCGCCGCACGCGGGAAATAGCGCGCCAGCTCGCCCGGCGTCGGTCCCCGAAACGCATCGCCCGTGGCCTTGAGCGCCCAGTAGATGTCGGCGTGTCGGCTCAACAGAAAGAGGCCCGACGCCGCGCGATGCACCGGATCGTGCTCGCGCAACCACCGCATGAACGGATACGGGTCGTGGATGCACGCTGGCGACGCCAGTTCGGCGAAGGCGTCCCGGCATGCTGCCGTGGTTTCTTGGACGTCCATATTAGTTACCTCTTGGCTGGCTGATCAGACCGGTGCGCCAGGGGCGCCGGCAAAATTGCGGAGAAGATCGCGAATCCCGGCGGCGTCCGCATCACCAGAGAACCGGGAACTCCTCGAACCCGCCAGTGATGATCTCCTTGCGCAACTTCAGTTCTTCGGGCGCCACGGCCAAGCGCAGCGCGGGAAAGCGCTCGAAGATCGAACCGAACACCACCTTGAGTTCCAGCCTGGCCAGCGCCATGCCGACGCAGTAGTGCGCCCCGTAGGAGAATGCCAGGTGCGGGTTTTCGTCGCGTCCGATGTCGAAGATTTTCGGGTCGTCGAAATGGCGCGGATCGAACGAGGTCGCCGGCAGGCCGACCAGCACCTTGCTCTCCGCAGGAATATCCACGCCCGCGATGGTTACGTCGGTCCTCGGATAGCGCATGATGCCGTCCCAGCCCGCGCCTGGCGGGTACATGCGCAGGATTTCCTCCACCGCCTTGTCCACTAGAGATGGATCGCCGACCAGGCGTTCGCGCTGTTGCGGATAGCGGAACATGGCCAACATGCCGAATTCGATCTGTGCGCAGGTGCTCTCGTGCCCGGCCACCAGCATGCCCGCAGCCAGGCCGATCGCCTCTTCCTCCGTCGCCTTGCCTTGGTCGACCGCCGCCAGCAGATCCGTCAGCAGGTTGTCGCCCGGATCCGGGCGCTTGTCCCGCATCTTGCCGCGAATGTAGGCGCGCAGGTCTTCCCAGGCTAGGCGCGACGCGCTGCGCGGGCCGCTTTCATGCTGGTGCGTCATCACCTCGTCGGACAGCCCGGCAAAAAAATCGTGATCCTCGTAGAGCAAGCCCATCAGCGCGCAGATGACCATGGTCGGAAGGGGAAAGGAGAGGTGGCGCCGCAGGTCGGCGGGCTGGGGCTGGGCCGCCAGGGTCTCGAACAACTGCCCGGCGATCGCCTCGACCTGCTGCGCGAGCAGCTTTACCCTTGGGTTGCTGAAGGCCGGTGCCACGATCGTGCGTAACCGGGCATGCTCGCTCCCCTCGTGTGAAACCAGCCACCCCGGCGAACCGAGGATCACCGAATCCGGTGAAAGCCGCCGGCGGCATTCCCGCGGGCCGGAACGCCGCGTCGGACAGCACCGCCTTGGCCTCGTCGTAGCCTGTCACCCACCAGCCTTCGTGCCCGGACGGGAAGCGCACGCGGTGGATCGGACCGTTGGCGCGTAACGCCAACATCTCGGGCGAGGGCTCGATATGATCTACGCGCCACATCGGCAGCGTCGGCAGCGGTTGTTCGGACGTCGTGGCACTTCACTTTCTAACCGATGGAAGGGCAATCCGTGTTGCTAGCATCTCAATTGCAAAGGCCGCGCCAAATCTCACTGGGCAGTAAACGCATGGCTCTCCCCGAAAACCTCCACGATCCCGGCATGTCGACTATGCGGAACCCGACATGTCGGCTTTTGCCAGTGTCAGCTTTCGTTCACGCATGACGCGTTTCGCGCGCCGCCCACCCAAGCCCGTGAGCACGCTCGGCAAGGGCGCCCCAGGCGGCTTGCAGACCATCAGGCCGCATCTCCGCGCCATAACGGCGATCGCGAAGTTATCGATCCGATTGCCAGTTGCTGATGCAAGCTCTTGTGAACGGCCGTTTGGAGCCGGCCCGCAGCCCCGCCGGCAGTATCGAGCAAGCCGCTTGCGCCGGCTCGCCATTAGCAGGCGAGGACGAAGGTCGCCGGCGGCAAACGCACGCGAGCACATTGCAAGCGACATCCGCGAACGCGGCGCCGACTGGTCAGCCTCCGCCTCGGTGCCCGCATATGTCCGCGAGTCGAGCAGCGCCTGCGCCACGAAATGAGCAGAACGCGTTACGAACATCGACCGCCGGCTGCTGCGCATGCGCGATGATGAGGCCTGGTCTCGCAGCGGCATGCGTTCCGAGAGATGCTGCACCAGGTACGAGGCGACCTTATCCAACAAGGCACCACTTGCGCTGTTTTGTGGAGACGAGCGTCGGCATGCATCCATGCGGGTGCTTGAGTGGTGAAGACTCTGAACGACGGTTCCTATGGCGCTGCCGGCGCAATCAGCTGCTTGGGGACGCGTGACGCAGATCAAAGCTCCCCTTGCCGAGCACGGAGCAGGCGAGTGAGAGAGCAGATGAATAGGCGTGTCGCCAATATTTTCGCATTGCTCTAATCGATTATAGTTGTGAGGAGCAATTTGAGACCATTTACTTGCGGCTCAAGTCACCCATAAAAGAAGGCAAGCACCGATTCGGTAGCTTATCCCCTGTCTTTCGCGTACTCGCGGCCGTGGCGCCGGGTGAACGATTGAAGACCGCCGGTCTCACTCGCAGGTGGGTGCCAGGGCGTGGGGCGGTTGGCAAGCCACAGGAGTAGGACAATGTCGAAGGATTCGGGTAAGGGCGATAATCACGGCGGCGGACCGGGCAAGATCGAGATCACGGTGGTGGTGAACGGCCAGCCCACGCAGGTCGAAGCCAATCCCAACCAGCCGCTTCACGTCATTCGTACCAAAGCCCTTGAGAACACGCAGAATGTCGCCCAACCAGCCGAGAATTGGGAATTCAAGGATGAGGCCGGCAACTTGCTCGACGTCGACAAGAAGCTTGGCGATTTCGGTTTCCCGAATACTGTGACCCTGTTCCTCAGCCTGAAGGCGGGCGTCGCAGGTGCCTAAACCCCAAAGTGTGGATCCGGAGGTCTCCCGAGCGAAGTTTGATCGGGAGATCGGCCGGTTCCGGCCATATGCTGATGTCTATCGGGCTCAGGGCTGCTTCTTGATCGAGGCGACTTTTCCGCGCGCTTTCTTCATTTTCGCCAGCCCCAAGTTAAAGCCACGGGTGGTCAGCGCAGCGAGCGAGGTCGACTTCACCGACTACGACTTAAGACCACCGTCCGTGGTCTTCGTCGATCCGTTTACGCGTGATCCGATTGCCCGGAAAGATCTATACCTGAAAATGCTTAGACGTCCGCCGCTGCCCGGAACGCCGCCGGAGATGATAGGAGCTCTCATCCAGCAGAACGCCGTGCCGCTGACGGACTTCATCCAGGCCAACAGTCCCGAGGACGAACCATTCCTGTGCATGGCGGGCGTCCGGGAATACCACGACAATCCAGCCCATTCAGGTGATCCATGGCTACTTCATCGGGGTTCTGGCGAAGGCTGTTTGGCCTTCATCCTGGACAAGATCATCAAGTACGGAATCGTTCCTATAGAGCAGTTGCAGATTCAACTCCAACCGACAATCGTAGGAATGGTGGTATCCCCTCAGGCGATACAAGAATGACTGGTTTGAGAGATGTAACGATCGTGACTCTCCCGCGCGGCTGCATCTCGACCACGCATGGGCATCTGCGCTCAGTTGGTCGCGAGGGCAATGAGGGGATGGCACTTTGGGTCGGCGTTCAGGAAGACCGGCACTTTGCCGTAACAGAGACGGTTATCCCGGCGCAGCGTCACATTCGAACAAACGATGGCGTTTGCGTGATCGTTGCGGCCGAAGAACTGCACCGGCTCAATGTCTGGCTCTACAAAAGCGGCCTGAAACTCTTGGCCCAGATTCACAGCCATCCGGGCCGCGCCTACCATTCGACGACGGACGACGCTTATGCGGTTGCTACCACGGTTGGGTGTCTGTCGCTGGTGGTGCCGAATTTCGCCCGCGAGCCTTTCGATTTTGCTCGGGTCGCCGCCTATCGGCTTGACGAAAAGGCCAAATGGAATGCGCTCCCTCCCGCGGCACTGTCGCGAATGATCATGATATCGAGTTGAACAATGGCATTCGCTAACTTCATCGATCGCGCCGCCACGGCGGCATCTCAGGTCCTGGCCGATTTTCATCTGGGAGACTTCAAAGCAGCTCTTGAAAAGCAGGTCGTGGCAGTCGCCTTCGACCATCAGGCCGCTTCCTGCGCCGAAGGCCAGGCGACACTAGATCTTGCGGTGAGATTGCTCGCTAGGCTCTACCCGGTTCTGGCGATACTCCCGCTGGACAGCGCGGCGAGCTCTCAAGCCCAAGCGCTGGAGCGCTTGGCAAAGTCGATCAATCCAAAAGTCGGCATCCGGCGTTCCGGCAAGTCTGCCACCGTCTGCGTCGTTGCAGGGGTAACGCGCCCATCACTCCGGTGCCCGATCTTTTTCGTGGGATCGGACGGTTGGGCGGCAAAGCTGTCGCGTACGGACCCGGTGGGCTCTGGCCCAAGTCTGCTGCCTTATGGAGCTGGCGCCGCCAGTTGCTTCGGCGCCGCCAACGTCTTTCGAACTATCTTCGCCGCCCAGTTGACCGGCGCCGAGTTGGACGAAACCATCGACCTCTCGCTATGCAGCTACGACAAGACCAAAGCCGGGGAGGCTGGCCCGATCGACTTCCCAGTCGACCTTGGCGAAACCCACCTCGTTGGGCTCGGTGCGATAGGCCATGGCTCGCTTTGGGCGCTAGCGAGACAACCCGATCTCAAGGGTCGTCTGCATGTAATCGATCACGAAGCGATCGAACTCTCAAACCTGCAGCGCTACGCATTGGCCGGCCAGGCGGAGATTGGTATGTCCAAGGCGGTTCTTGCAGCCACCGCCCTTAGATCGACTGCCCTTGAGGTCGAGGCGCACCCTCTGACGTGGGCAGAATATGTTGCGCGCCGGGGCAATTGGGTCTTCGACCAAGTGGGTGTGGCGCTTGACACCGCCGCCGACCGTCTGGCTGTCCAAGGTGCACTGCCGCGATGGATCGCAAACGCTTGGACGCAGGAGCACGATCTCGGTATCTCCCGGCATGGTTTCGATGACGGCCAGGCTTGCCTTTGTTGCATGTACCTGCCATCCGGAAAATCCAAGGACGAGCACCAGCTGATTGCCGAGGAACTCGGAATACCGGAAGCACACGAGCAGGTGAAAACGCTCCTGCAGACCAATGCCGGAGTTCCCAACGACTTTGTAGTTCGCGTGGCTACAGCGATGGCTGTGCCGTTTGAACCGCTAGCCCCGTTTGTCGGCCAGCCCCTGCGCTCCTTTTATCAGCAGGCTATCTGCGGCGGTCTGGTGTTCCAGCTTAGCGAAGGAAGTCGCCGCGTTCGAACTGTGGTTCCGATGGCCTTTCAGTCGGTGCTTGCCGGGATTATGCTTGCCGCGGATTTGGTCAAACATAGTGCGGGGTTTCCCATGAGCCCGACGACGAGCACTCGGGTGAATCTTCTGCGCCCCCTTGGCTCTCACTTGCACGATCCGAAGGCCAAGGACTCCAGCGGCCGCTGCATCTGTAGCGACGACGATTTCATTGCCGCTTACAGGCGCAAATACGGCGAGCGCGTTGATCAGGTAAGCGATGTCTCGGCCGCCTTAGCAGACGCGCACCTCTCCGTGGACGCAGGGGGCGCGGCTTGTGGGCGTGACCATGGGCGCCATTATGACACGCTTGGCCCGCTCCTTTGCCGGCCTATCGTCCTCCGCGCATGATCCCTGACACCTCCTTGCCGACGTGATGATCCAGCACCAGCCGCCATGGCACCAGAGGCTGGTCAAACCTCCGTTGTTGGCCGGTTTGGACAGTGCTGCATCAGGTCTCGACCGACGTCTCGACAGTCAGGGCTGCTTCGACGGGTGTGAAGATGTCAACATCGACCCCAGGCGCCCGAATCGTCACAATCAGGGCGTACCGAGCCAGAGCGTCGACGCGTTCCAGGTAAGGCTTCTCCTTCCACCAGCCCCCGACCGGGAACACGCCGATCGCGTCACGCTCGGCGAGATCGGCGGCGCTGCCCGACCAGAAATCGGCGTGCAACGAGCCGCGATCGCGGAAGGTGCCGAGCAGCCACTCTTCTCCGCCTCCAGCAGGCGCCCCTTCCTCCTCGTCCCGAGCGGCCTGATTGATGCGGGCTCGGAATTCGTCGACTGTCTCGGTCGCTGACTTTACTCTGAACCGAAGACCATGGGACGCGTAACGATGCCGGCGGGTCCATCCGCGTTCACCGGGGTTGGGTTCGATGAAATAGGACAGCGTGACGCGGAGCTCGACCTGGGCAGCGCCGAGCGCCGCGAGCTGCTCCTTCGGCCAAGGCAGGCGATGCAGCTTCATGTCACGCGTTTTGGCAGCCGCGCCGCCCTCGCGCTGGAAAGGCTGAAGCTCATCTTCAACGATAAGCGTGAGGTCGTTCACCGTTGACAGAAGCGCGCGCCCAAGATCTGGCACGCCATAACCATAGCGCCGCACGAGCGCCTGGATCTCGCCCTTCGCTCCGTTGCACGCATCGATGCGTGCGCGCATCGCCGGAGTCCATTCGGCCGAGTGGACGATCAGGGCGCGAACCGTTTCAGGCCACAGCTCGGGGCGCGCTGATAGAATTAGTCCCGCCATCCGTGCGGCATGGGCCGTTGCCGCGCTCGTATCTCCGAGGGTGGTGAAGTGGCGCAGTTCGGGTCGATAGAAAGTGGTCAATATCTGCAGATCGTCGATCGGCTCGCCAGGCAACACACCGTCATGGGCGAGATTGCCGCCTTCGAAGACGACCTCGGGCTTCACCGGCCACTGCCTGTCCCAAACGACCGAAGTGCGACTGCGCGGCGAGAGCTCGCCCACCGGCGCGATCGGAGCGTAGCCCGCAAAGTCGGTGTCAATGATATCGACCTTTTCTGTGAAAGCGCCGACCGTCAGCGCATTCCAGGCCTGAGAAGGATCATCGACTGCTTCCAGATCGTTGCGCGTCAAATGCTCGGCCGGCATGAGGTCATCGCCGATGTTGCCGGCAGAGAGAACGATCAAGCGTCGCTGTTCCTCTTCGAAACAGAGTTGGTCGATAGCGGCAGACCACGATGTGGGCCTTCCACGCGCCGGACTGGCGCTTGTCACAGCCATTGCGATCGCGCGGCGGCGCTCCGGCGCCTGCACCTCGGCGCGGGCGATCGCTTCCGCGGTGATCGCGCCATAGAGTTCTGGATCGTTTGCCTCGTCTTCTGGCGGAAGGATACGAACACTCTCCAGCCGAAAGGGCAATGAACTGGATCGCCTCCGACCAGGAGCGGGACCAGATCACCGTACAGGCCGACACCTGCCATTCGCGTCCCGTGGCCGCTCCACGCAGGTGTGTCGTCGCTGCCCCATGCCGGTTTGACGGTGTGCCAGTCTTCAACGGCAAGTGCGGGTTCGATCAACGGGTGGGTGCGACGCACGCCGCTGTCGAGAATGCAGACCGCAATATCGGTTTGAGGCGGTCTGACGCGCCCGAGAAGCTCGTCGCTCCAGTCCCTTTGCTCCGCGCCGCCAAGGCCCATGAAGAAGGACGGCGTATCCTTCGCGCGCCGCAGCTCGGCGACGACATCGCTGTGCGCAATCATGCGGTCGAGCATTGCCGTGCTGGCGAGTGCCAGCATGACCACCCGCTCCGGAAACCTGACCGCATGCGTGCGCAAAGTGATGTTCAGGGCTTCGGCAATGTGCTCGAAGTTCTCGCGGCGACCGTCGCGCAGCCAGACTTCCCACCACACCTGCTCGTCAGCGGCCTGGGGGAAGAGGTCGTCGTGGTCGGTAAACAACAATCGTGCAGTCGCCAGCCTGACTGTCTCCATGCGGGAGACGAGCGGCTCGTTGCGCGGTCTGCCGCGGTCAGTGTCAACGTCTCGATACGCCTCGACTTTCCGCAAATAATAGGCTTGCGCGCTTTGCGGCAGGAACACCGACGCTGTGATGGGAGCACCGGGTTGAGTTGGCTCATGGACGGCGACCAGCTCCATGTGCTGGCGACGATCGGCCAACTGGTCGAGGGCCGCCCGTCCGGACATGGGCAGATCGATCTCGAGATAAAAGCCAGGCGTGCCGACCGACAGCTGGGGGTCACGCGCCGCAATCTGCTGGCGTGCACTTTCGACCGCTTGTTCGATGGATTGCGTCAAGGCCGCAGCATGCGACGCCCGATCACGCGCCGGCAGCGGCGGTGCATGTATAAGTTGGTTGGGCCGCCGATAGGCTTCCCGAATGCCGTTGTTGCGAAGGTGGATATGGGCGCGGTCGCGCGGAAAATCGTCTGCCATTATGATCTGTGCTGTCGCTACTCAGACAGCGAAGCCTGCCGGCGTTCCTTCAGAGCGTCGATGAGCGCTTCCGAGGTGATCCGCTTTCCCCCCCGCAATATGATGGTTTTTGCAGCGTCGTCGGCCGCGCGGGTGATCTCGGCCTGCGACAGTCTCTCTGCCTGAGAGATCGCCTCGTTCCAGGCAAGCCCTCTGGTGTCGAAGCGGTCGAGTCGAGCCCGAAGCAGCGCCTCGATAATCGGCCGATCGGGCACGGCGTATTCGATGACATCGTCGAAACGGCGGAACAAAGCTCTGTCGAGCAGCTCGGGATGATTTGTTGCCGCAATAATCAGGCTGTGGCTGTCGTCTTGCTCGAGAAACTGCAGAAACGAATTCAGCACGCGCCGAATCTCGCCAACATCCTGGCGTTCGCCTCGACGCGCGCCGATGGCATCGAATTCGTCAAAGAAGTAGACGCCCCGCGTCGCCTGCATTGCATCAAAAACAAGCCGCAGCTTTCCGGCAGTCTCTCCCATGAACTTGGTGATCAAACCATCGAGGACGATCGTGAAAAGGGGCAGATGAAGCTCCCCGGCCAATGCCGATGCGGTCATCGTCTTGCCTGATCCTGGCGGGCCGACCAGAAGCAGTTTGCGACGGGGAACAAGCCCGTGCTCGCGCAAGCTTGCTTGTTGGCGCTGCTCTCCCAGCACGCGGTGCAGGCGCGAGCGCAGACTGTCCGGCAAAATCATGTCGGTCAGTCGCAGGTCCGGATAGCGCACATGCAGGAGCCCTGCGAGCTCGCCCTTTGGCTGAAAAAGGGGAACCGGCCGACTGCTCTTGGCAATCCGGGCGTCCCTGCTCTTGGCTGCGTCGACCAGATCCTTGAGCTCCTGAGCAAGCTTGCCATGGCCTTGACGTGCCTCATGCGCAGCAAGCTGCATCGCGATAGAGAGGAAACGATCCTCGTCGCCGGCAATGTGGCTTTTAAGCAGCGTCACGATATGGCGGGCCGTGGTCATGGCTCTCTTCTGGGGTATCCGTTTACTTGGCGAAGCGCATGCAACCTAAACGCTTTCAACGGCGATTTGTATCGCGCAATGGTGTTTTTTCTCTTGCCGATGTTCGCCCGTGGCAACTTCAGCGGTGAACTGTTGCGCCGCGGTCATAGGCCAGCCGGAATAACGCCGGCCAGCAGACAACAGTCCGCATCTTCGAGCGCTCGAAGTCTGGCCACTCACGCAGCGTGTCGGGTCCGAACGCTCCAAAGCCGCCCCGCCTGGCAGGTCCATGCGACCGATTGCGGTCGTGCGGCCATAAGGTCTACGCGGGCTCGCATGGCTGCCCGCGCCGCTGGCTAAAAAAGCTGTACACCATCTCACGAAACACCAGGTCCGCTCCTTTGCCGGCCGACGGTCCATGAAATCCCCTCCCCACTCACGACACCGGAGACCTCCTTGCCCACATGGCGCTCAAGCACCGGCCGCCATGGCACCAGCGTGAACTCGCGCGACTTTTCAACGACGGCATATTTTCCGCTGGCAAGCTCGACGGAGCGGCGGAGCGTACCCTCTACTCGTCCTCCGGATCGCGCTTCGGCATAGGGCAGGCCAAGTTCCTCCGACAGTTGGCCAGCAACACGGTTCAGTTCTCGCTGGCGCAGGATCGAAAGCATGTTGGCTCGATAGACGATCCGATCCTGTTCTTCATGCGCGAGGCCTTGCGCGATCAGCCACTGCCGCCGGCGAGCTTGCGCCTCTCTCACGTCGCGGCCGAAGCCGGATCCGTGCAAAGGCTCGGGTCTATCGGCAACCAGCTCCCGGTCGAGCCAGGTGGCGCCGTTGAAGCTGACCTGTCGCTCCAGCGCCATTGAGGAGAGCTTGTCGGCAACGACAGGCTCGGCCCTGGCCCGCTGGCCCTCATAATTCGCGACGCGATCGAGATGGTCCGGCGCGATGAGCCAGGTGCCGTTCGGCTCTCGCTCGACGCCGCCGGTCGCGCGGCGGATCGCCTCCAGCCGCCGCACATGCGTTCGCGCAAAGCTCTCGGTGGCGGATGGGTCATGCTTCAGGTGCATATCGACGTCGTAACGGCCGCCATGCGCTGCGGCGATTTCGGCGATGGTACGATCGACCTGCCTCGGCTCGGTGTTCCTTGGCGCGACACGCACGATGCAGCCATTAGGCATCGTTTCCATCGCCTCGCCTCTACCGATGTCGATCCAATGGCTCTTACCGTCGACGGCGTCGACGATCATGTAATGGCGGTCATTGATCTCGTCGGCCAGTCCACGCGCGACAACGCGACCGACGAGAGACTGGACGGGCTCGCCGGCTCGATCGTGGATCACCCAGTCGGCGGCACTGCGGGCAAGCCCCTTGCCGGTCAGTTCGCGGTGCATGGTCTTGATGATGTCGCCGCGTTCGCCGGTGCGGCGCAGCGTGGCTTCGAGCTCATCGTCGAGGCGCCAGGAGCCAGCGCCGACCTCCGCGGCCAGACCCATCCGCTCGAGCTTGCGCAGCCGTCCCTGGTGCAGCGTCTGGCGAATGGCGTCGGGACCGCCCGGCGAGACCAGGCCGTCATCATCACGCATGCTGAGCAGCCGACGGTCGATGCTGGTGAAGCGTTCCTGCTCCATTTCCCGGCGCAGGCGAAGCTCAATCTCGCGGTCGGTTCGCGGACCGAGATCGAGGCTGACCAGCTCGGCCGCCCGCTCGCGGATGCCAGATGAGATATATTCGCGCGCGATGACCAGGTTCTCGCCACGGTCGTCCCTGCCACGGACGATGATGTGGCTGTGCGGGTGGCCGGTGTTGAAATGATCGACCGCGACCCAGTCGAGCTTCGTGCCGAGGTCTTCCTGCATCTGCGCCATGAGCCGCCGCGTCAGCGCCTTGAGGTCGTCGTACTCGATGCCGTCTTCGGCAGCGACGATGAAGCGGAACTGATGGCGGTCGCCGTCCGCGCGATCGATGAACGCCTTGCCGTCGACGCGGCCGCTGTCGGCGCCGTAGAGCTCGCCAGGTTCACCTTCGCGGGTGACGCCGTCGCGCTGAAGATAGCGTAGATGGGCACGCGCCCCGTCCGCGCCCTTGCCGGCGAGCTTGACGACCCGCGCCTTGACGATCACCCGGCGCTGGCGGAAGGCGGCATACCGGTCGCGCGATTTCAGCAGTGCGGCGGCCGCCCCGCCGCGCCCTGTCCGGCTTCCGGTGAAGCGACCACCGCGTTGCGGCCGGCCGCCAGCCCGGTTGATCGCCGCACGAACCTGGCCGGCATAGCGTTTGCCGGCCTTCGAGCCGCGCGACCCGATTTTGCCGAGCTTCGGCCTGAACTCGTCATCCTTAATGCGAGCCTCCCAGACATATCAAGCAAAATCAGATACTTACACGTCCAACCCTCTTGGCACCGGCGGCAGCCTCCCGGAAAAACGATGTGCAGACAAAGATTTAACCGCCTCCTGGAGGCGGTACCTTTATCTTGCCTTACGCGCCCAGCCCCGCCAGACGCGCCCCCGTCCGCCCATGGCTAACGCACCGGCTCCTTCGGCTGCGCGCCGTCCTTGCCGAGCGGCACGAAGAGATCGCCGTTTCGCACGCCTGAGTGAACACCGTCATGAATGAAGAACAGCGACCGTCCGAGAGGAGCGATTTGCGCCTTTGGAGCGACAGATTGGCTTTCGAACGCCTCGATGTCGGCCGCCGAAACTCCGGCCGCCTTGAGTTGGTCGAGGTACTCGACGGTCTCTTCTGGCAGCGGTTTGCCACGCTTCAAATGCTCGTCGTAGCGCTCGGGACCGGCATTGTAGGCGCCAAACAGGCCAGGAAATCCGAAGCGGTCATACATGGCACTGAGATAGGCCGTGCCGGCCAGGATATTGTCGCGCGGATCGTGGGGGTTAGGCCCAAGGCCGTGTTCGACCCGCATATCTTCATAGGTGCCGGGCATCACCTGCATGAGGCCCATGGCGCCAGCGGGGGAGGTGATGGGGCGGCAGTCGCGCATCGTCTTGCCGCCGCTTTCGGCAGCCATGACGGCATAGATCCAGGCTTGGGGAATATGGAAGCGCCGGCTTGCTTCCGATACCAACGTCTGCCACTTTCGCAGCTGCGGACTTTGGGAGATGGCGACCGGCTCAGCGCCGGTCGAGGCGGAACAGGCGCATGGCGCAATGGCGATCATGCCCAACAAGAGGAGGATCACTCGGTCCATAGTGGTACGAGCCTCCCGATGACATTTTGAGTGGGAACAGGCCCGAAATAGCGGCTGTCGAAGGAGCGGTTTTTGTCGCTGCCGAGCAGGAAAACCTCGTTATCCCCAAGCGCTCGGCAGCCGTTCCACCATGGCAAAGGTCGGCCTTCGGCGTCGATTTTGAGCCGGCGCGCGACGATGTCGCCGCCGATGATGATGGCGTCATTGAAGGCGCAGACATTATCGTCCGGCAGCGCTGCAAGACGTTTTGCCAGCGGCACATTGCGAGGCAGATAGCTGCGCTCGGCGGCGAGATACGCCGCGTATTCAGGCGGGCGCACGAGCACGAGATCGCCACGCGCCAGCGCTCCCGCAGCGATGCGGTAAAGGCCGATCGGCGCGCTGGCCGAGGCGTTCCAGACCAGCCAAGGGGTGGGCTTTCCCAGCGCCGTGAAGCCCAAAAGACCGAGACCGGCCGCGGCCAAGGCGACCGTCTTACGGGCTCGAACACGCCTCAGGCGGCTGCCGATCAGATGGATGGAAGGGCGCCGCCTCATGAACGGCCTCCCGTGCCGCCCTGGCCGGAACCGGCCTTGCCATCGCCGGCGGTGGAGTGCTGCGGGTGTCCTTTCGACCAATGGTCGAGTTCGTCGATGTGATAGCGGACATAGCGGCCGTGCTTGCGGAATTTCGGGCCGCCGCCCTTGAGCCGCATCTTTTCGAGCGTGCGCTGGGAGAGCCCGATATAGAAGGCGGCTTGGGCTGTGCTGAGAAACGGGCTGCCCTTTTTCGCGCGGGCCGCGCGTTCGTTTTCGTCGTCCATGATGATCCTCGTTTCGCTTCGGACAAGCGAGGGGGAGGATGGGCGAGGGAGATCGTCTCGGGGACGGGGGAAGAGTCGGGGGAGAGTTTTCGCCGCCTTTTAGGCCGGACGGGGTTTGGGTGGAACTCGTGGGAATGAGCCCCACGCCGGGGCTGCGGCGCGAGGCTCTATGTCGGCCGATCAGTCGGCCGGGTTCCAGATGATGGCGTAGGTGTCGTCATCGTCCTGGCCGGCGGCGCGGCCGAGATTGGCGTAGAGCTTGCGCGGTCCGAACTCCGGCGCTGCAATCGACAGGCTCACATAATCCTTGCCGGAAGTCTCGCCGGTGCGGATCCAGCCGGCGCCAACTTCGACCCCTTGCGTAAGCACCCGGAAGTCGGGATGGTTATCGGCGCTCTTGGCCTGGTTGGGGACGATATCGATGTCGGCGCGGACGCTGAGCGTCTTGAGCTGGCCCTTGTAGGCGCCGTTTTCCTGCTTGTTGACGTAACCGATCGCGGTCATTTCGAAGTCTCCTTTTTTGCTTTCGCCGGGGACCATCCCCTGCGATGGCGTACCGTAATGGGCGCGTCAGGACCGCCTGAACCCGACAGGGCCGCAGCGACAGCGAAGGACCCGAGCGGGCAGCTTTTTTGTGAGCGAAGCGGCGCGAGGAAGCCGCCGCAGGCGGCGGGGAAAAAAGCTGATGGCGAGGGTTTCGGGCGGCCGGACCCGCCCATAGGTCGACAAGCCAGCCGCAGGGATGGTCCTTGGAGAGAGCATGGAGACCGCTCGCCAAGTGCGGTCTGTCAGCCAAGCAGGACGCCGGGAATGAAACGGCCTGCAAAGATGCTGCGCCCTTATGCCGGATCGAGATCGTGCCAGCGGGTCGGGCGCCAGAGCAGACATCCGGCATGGTGCGATCGATGAAAGCAGGGCTCGCCAGCGGGAATCTGATACGCGAAGGGGCCAAAGCAAGGCTGGATGAGAAGCCGGTGCTACCTGCAGGTCCAGTGTCAGGCGGCGGCGCTCGGGAAGCCGCTACGCAACGTGACGCGCTCTTATGAGACGAACAGACCGGCCCCTTTCGATCGACCGGTGGGCGGCGCGAAACGCGTCATGCCTGTCCGAAAGCTGACAGTGGCAGAAGACGCATGTCGGGTTCCGCACAATCGACCATGCTGGATTTGTGGAGGTTTTCAGGGAGAGCCATGCGTTCACTACCCAGTGAGCTTTGGCACGGCATTTGCACTAGAGATGTGGCAACACGGATCGAAGGTTGACTGCATGCACAAGCGCGAGATGAGCAATGCTCTCCTTTCCTGGAGGCTTGGCAGCAGATTCGATTGTGACGTTGCGAGGAGCTTCAGCCGCTCGCGGCGGAAGTGATCTCAAATCTGAAGGCACCGTTGGGGCCGCAGCCATCAAACACATCTTTCTCTTTTTCGCAGCTCGTCATCAACGCGATGCGGACTTCTTCGCGTCGACGGCGGCCGAAGGTGGAGAAGGGCTCGACTTGCAAAAAGGAGTTGTCAATGACGTCTTACGTTCGCACCAACAGCCCGGCGCAGGTGCGCTCACTGTCCACCTTTGGCAAGCATCTGCAAAGGAGCGTGCTGACGGCGACGCTGCTTGCCGCGGCTTCGACGGGAAGTGAAGCGCAGCCCTATGTTCGTGCTGACGGCAGCACGACTGACGACTTGGAAGCGGCGCGCGCAAGTTGGCGTCATGACGCCGAATTCAATGGAAATGTGGGGCTCGCAGCCATCAACGCGGATGCGCGTATGCGTTGGGTTCCACCGGGGAGGGGGCCAGAGCTCCTCGCCTGCCCTCGTCCGTCTTGACGAGTGCCCGCTTACAGCCTACCTCACTATCGCGTTAGCACTCGTCCATCGCGAGTGCTAACAAAAACCCCTCAACATCCGCACCAGGGAAAAATCCGAAAATGGCAAAGTCGAAGTTCCGCCCGCTGCATGACCGCGTGGTCGTTCGCCGGGTCGAATCCGAATCCAAGACCGCTGGCGGGATCATCATCCCGGATACGGCAAAGGAAAAGCCGCAGGAAGGCGAGATCATCGCCGTCGGCTCCGGCGCCCGCGACGAAGCTGGCAAGCTCGTCCCACTGGACGTCAAGGCTGGCGACCGCATCCTGTTCGGCAAGTGGTCGGGCACGGAAGTCAAGCTCAATGGCGAAGACCTTCTGATCATGAAGGAATCCGACATCATGGGCATCATCGGCTCATATCAGGCCCTTTCGTCAACTGAATTCCCGGGCTCGATTGAAGCCCCTGCCAGGAGCTAAAAATGGCTGCCAAAGACGTAAAATTCTCCCGTGATGCCCGCGAGCGCATGCTGCGCGGCGTCAACATCCTCGCCGACGCGGTGAAGGTCACGCTCGGCCCCAAGGGCCGCAACGTCGTCATCGACAAGTCGTTCGGCGCCCCGCGCATCACCAAGGACGGCGTCACCGTCGCCAAGGAAATCGAGCTTGAGGACAAGTTCGAGAACATGGGCGCGCAGATGGTCCGCGAAGTTGCTTCGAAGACCAACGACATCGCCGGCGACGGCACCACGACCGCGACCGTTCTGGCACAGTCGATCGTCCAGGAAGGCCACAAGGCCGTTGCCGCCGGCATGAACCCGATGGACCTGAAGCGCGGCATCGACCTCGCGGTAACCGACGTCGTTGCGACGCTGATCAAGAACGCCAAGAAGATCAAGACCTCCGAAGAGGTTGCCCAGGTCGGCACCATCGCCGGCAACGGCGATGCTTCGGTCGGCAAGATGATCGCCGAAGCAATGCAGAAGGTCGGCAACGAAGGCGTCATCACGGTTGAGGAAGCCAAGACCGCCGAGACCGAACTCGAAGTCGTCGAAGGCATGCAGTTCGACCGCGGCTACCTCTCGCCCTACTTCGTCACCAACGCCGACAAGATGGTTGCCGAGCTCGAGGACGTCTACATCCTCCTGCACGAGAAGAAGCTGTCCAACCTCCAGGCCATGCTGCCGGTTCTCGAAGCCGTCGTGCAGACCTCGAAGCCGCTGCTCATCATCTCGGAAGACGTCGAAGGCGAGGCTCTGGCCACGCTGGTCGTCAACAAGCTGCGTGGCGGCCTGAAGATCGCCGCCGTCAAGGCGCCGGGCTTCGGTGATCGCCGCAAGGCCATGCTGGAAGACATCGCCATCCTCACCGGTGGCCAGGTCATCTCGGAAGACCTCGGCATCAAGCTCGAGAATGTCGGCCTCAACATGCTCGGCCGCGCCAAGAAGGTGTCGATCTCCAAGGAGAACACCACCATCGTCGACGGCGCCGGCAAGAAGGCCGAGATCCAGGGCCGCGTTGCCCAGATCAAGCAGCAGATCGAAGAGACCACTTCGGACTACGACAAGGAGAAGCTGCAGGAACGTCTGGCCAAGCTCGCCGGCGGCGTTGCGGTGATCCGCGTCGGCGGTGCGACGGAAGTCGAAGTCAAGGAAAAGAAGGACCGCGTCGATGACGCCCTCAACGCGACCCGCGCGGCCGTCGAAGAAGGCATCGTTCCCGGCGGTGGCGTCGCGCTCCTGCGCGCTTCGCTGAGCATCAAGGCGACCGGCGCCAACTCCGACCAGACCGCGGGCATCGCCATCGTGCGTCGCGCGCTGCAGGCTCCGGCCCGCCAGATCGCGGCCAACGCCGGTGCGGAAGCATCGATCGTTGCCGGCAAGATCCTCGAGAATAAGGGCCCGACGTTCGGCTTCAATGCCCAGACCGGCGAATATGGCGACATGATCGCCATGGGTATCGTCGATCCGGTCAAGGTCGTGCGCACGGCTCTCCAGGATGCGGCCTCGGTCGCCGGCCTGCTGGTCACCACCGAAGCCATGATCGCGGAGGCTCCGAAGAAGGAGTCGGCTGGCGGCGGCATGCCAGGCGGCATGGGCGGCGGCGGCATGGGCGGCATGGGCGGCATGGATTTCTAATCCAACCCATCAGCCTTCAGATACGGAAAGGGCGCCGAAAGGCGCCCTTTTTCGTTGCCATCGGACGATCATGCTCTGAGGTGACCCGAGAGACGTGTCGGATTGAGGAGCTTGATCACAAGCAAGGGGCGCGCATTCTACACGGGCGCGGCGGCGCAGAATCGCCGAGCGGTATCGGCAGGGCTCCACGCCGGCTTCGATGCGATGAAGGCCATAAAATATCAGCGTGCGGCTACAGCGACCTCTTTGGCCGGCAAGGCACCTTCTATCAGCGCGGCGACTTCATCGGCCACCGCCAGCACCGGGGCGCGGTCGCGGGTGGCGCGCGCGATCACCATCAGCCCTTCCAGCGATGATTCGACAAGCAACGCCAGAGCGTGAGCGCGGCGCTCGGGCACCCCTGCCCTGACGAAGGCCGCCTGCAGCAAGCCTACCCATTGCTGGAAAGCCGACCGGCATAATTCGGCCAGCTCCGGCATGTCGGCCGGCGAGTCCAGCACTACAGGCGCGACCGGACAGCCAAGCGTGAACTGGTTGTCCTCCAGCATGCGTGCGACCGCCTGGTAGATGTGGTGGACGGCCACCGCCGGGTCCTGCTCGGCGGCGAGCGCCTCACCCATCCATTGCGTGACCTTTTCGACGCTGTCGCGCGTCACCTCGATGACCAGTTGGTCCTTGCCGCCCGGAAAATGAAAATAGAGCGATCCTCTTGGCGCACCGGAGGCGCTCAAAATGTCGTTGAGCGAGGTGCCGTGATAGCCGCGCTGCCTCAGCAGCAGCGCCGTCGCCTCGATCATGCGGGTGCGGGTATCGTTCGCCATGTCAACCTCTGTCAGGAGTGAGCACTATAGGCCTTGCGCCGAATATGACAATCGGTCTATATATTATGTAGATCGGTCTATATATTGGATTTCATCGAAGAGGAGAAAAGCGAATGACCATCCGTGAAGCAGAAGCCCAATGGCAAGGGTCGTTGAAAGAAGGTTCGGGCCGGCTTCGGCTCGGCAGCGGCGTCTTCGAAGGTGCATATTCCTTCCCGTCGCGCTTCGAGAACGGTCCCGGCACGAACCCCGAGGAACTGATCGCGGCGGCGCATGCCGGCTGCTTTTCGATGGCGCTGAGCGCCATAGCCGGCAGCGGCGGCCATGTCCCCGCACGGATCCACACCGTCGCCAAGGTGCACCTCGGCACGAGCAAGGCGGGACCGACGATCATCCGCATCGATCTTGAAACGGAAGCCGAAATCCCGGGCCTGGCGCCCGAGGAATTCCAGCGCCTTGCCCAGTCTGCGAAAGCGACATGCCTGGTCTCACGCGCTTTGGCTGGTGTGGCTGACATCACGCTCAAGGCCGACTTGGTCACGGCCGCGGAGAAATGAAATCAGGAGATACTGAGATGAAACAGGATAGCATCATGGTTGTCCATCCAGACGACCAATCCAGACAGACGGCCGAGATCATGCGGCGCTACAACGACATGTTCCAGCTTCATGATCCATCGACACTCCCGGGCCTGGTCGCAGAGGACTGCGTCATCGAAAATACCGTGCCGGCGCCGGACGGCGCCCGCCATGCCGGCCGGGAGGCGTGCGTGCGCCTGTGGTCGGCGATAGCCAGCGAACCCGGCACCCGCTTCGACATCGAGGAGACCTTCGTCGCCGGTGAGCGGGCGACAATCCGCTGGCGTTACTGGCGTGCCGACGGCAACTCCATCCGTGGCGTCAATCTGATGCGCGTAGCGGACGGGCTGATCGTCGAGGCGATGGGTTATGTGAAGGGATAGGTTTGGCGCTGCCCCCTCATTGCC
This sequence comes from Mesorhizobium sp. M6A.T.Cr.TU.017.01.1.1, assembly GCF_004023115.1. Classification (NCBI taxonomy): domain Bacteria; kingdom Pseudomonadati; phylum Pseudomonadota; class Alphaproteobacteria; order Hyphomicrobiales; family Phyllobacteriaceae; genus Mesorhizobium; species Mesorhizobium sp. M6A.T.Cr.TU.017.01.1.1. The sequence continues at coordinate 3,942 of NZ_RZTA01000044.1, read as the reverse complement.
CTGCCGGGCATTTCTCCCCGTATAGTGACGGGGGAAAAAGCTGCCTTCGCGAAAGATTTCGCCAATCTCAAGCGTTAAAGGAAGGATGCCAGGTTGCGGCCAGCCCCCTTCTCCCCGTCCTAGACGGGGAGAAGATGCCGGCAGGCAGATGAGGGGCGGCGCCAGCTTCGACGACTGCCCGCGATCCTTACTGTCTACCGGTCCGTCAGCGCCAGTTTTGCGCCGAGCGCGACGAAGGCGCCGGCGAAGGTGCGGCGCATCCAGGTCAGCACCATCGGCCGCGATACGACATGGCTGCGGATCGAGGCGGCGAAGATGCCGTAGCCGACGAAGACGACGAAGGTCAGAAGCATGAAGACGGTGCTGAGCTCCAGCATCTTCGACAGCGCATGCGGTTCGGTGGTGCTGACGAACTGCGGCAGGAAGGCGAAGAAGAAGATCGACAGCTTCGGGTTGAGGATGTTGATGAGGATGCCCGAGGTGATCACCTTGCCTACCGAGCGCGGCGCGACATCCTGCCCGACGTTCAAGCCGCCGCTCTCCTTCAACGTGTTCCACGCCATGTAGAGCAGGTAGGCGACGCCCAGATATTTGATCGTCTCGAAGGCGAGTGCGCTGGTGTGCAGCAACGCCGCCAGCCCGGTGATGGCGGCCGCCATATGCGGAATGATGCCGAGCGTGCAACCAAAAGCAGCGACAATGCTGGCGCGCGCGCCACGCGAAAGCCCGGCGCTCAGCGTATAAAGAACGCCGGTGCCGGGCGAAGCCACGACAATCAGCGACGTCAACAAGAATTCGATGCTCACGGCTGGTCTCCCGGCGTTGTCCTGCCACCGGCAACGTAGCCAGCGAAACGCGCGGGCACAAGCCAGCCCGAGGGCCGTTAGGCCTCATTTCGAATTTCGGCTCACGACCCTTCTTTGCCCTTTGTTCGGAGGACTTCTAAGGCAAGCATTGACCCCTGAAGCGACATTCGCATTGAGGTCAACAGCGAGTCTGATTGACTGGCTGCCGCATCGGCGCATAGTCGTCGACTAACGCGATGTCCCCTTTGGGGAACAGTCGTATGAGGGGAGGCAAGCCATGGAAGTCGCAGGTGGCGCTCGTGCCGACGTCCACGTCCCGTATATTCTCGTCCATTCCGATCGCGAGATCAGGCGTCTCAGCCATCAGGCGGGCATCATTAACCCGATCACGCGAAGAATCTTGCTGTCTGCGGGCATAAGTCCCGGGATGCGCGTGCTCGACGTCGGCTGTGGCGCGGGCGACGTTACATTCCTGGTTTCCGAGATGGTAGGCAGCGAAGGTCAGGTCATCGGCGCTGATCGGGCTCCAGCGGCCCTTGCGGCGGCGGAGGGGCGCGCGGCGACGCATCCGATCCAGAATGTCAGCTTCCGTGAAGGCGATCCCGCGGCACTCTCGTTCGACCGACCGTTCGACGCCGTGATCGGCCGCTATGTTCTGATGTTTCAAGCCGATCCTGTGGCCATCCTGCGAGGCGTCGCTCGCCATCTCCGGCCTGGAGGGATCATCGTCTTCCATGAGCCGGATTGGGACGGCTGTCGATCCAGCCCGCCGGCGCCGACCTACGACGACTGCTGTCGATGGATCGTCGAGACGTTCCGGCGCAGCGGTATCGAGACCAACATGGGTATCAAGCTCGATGCGGCATTCCGCGCGGCTGGATTGACCGCGCCCTCAATGCACTTGGAGGCGGTCGTTGGAGGAACCAAGAGCGGTTTCGGATGGTCACACCAGACCGCTGAACTCATTGTCACGATGCTGCCGGAAATCCAGAGCCGGGGAGTTGCGACGGCCGCTGAGGTCGATATTGAAACCTTGGGACAGCGCATGCAGCGCGAAATCGAGGCGGGTAGCGTGATCGTGAGCCGCTCGGAAGTGGGCGCCTGGTCGCGTGCCCCGACCTAGCCATGACAAAACTGGAGCGACAGGGTAGCCCGTAACAATCCTTCTCCTGGGTTCTGGGCTGCTGCCTTGCAGGAAGACCAAGGCGAATGTCCCGCTCCTGGCAACGTGCTTGTTCTCGCAGATGAACCGAACAGCGACTTCCCACCCATCCCGGGCGCTCCCTCGTCTGATCGCTTCCTCAGGCGAACCATGCACTGCTTGCCCTGGTATCACCATGATCGGCCTGACCTTCGAACGACCCCTCGCTGCGAAAGAAACCAGTCTGGAACGCTTCTTGACGACGATGCCGTATAAGCTAGAACTTGTCCTTGCGCCGTGACCACCTCCTCCTGAAGCAGGATAACCGTCATGTGTCACAAATCCTTTGGATCGCAGGAGCTGACAAAAGGCGAGGTCGTGGCGCATGCCGTGTCCTTCGCCGCAGCCGTTTTCTCTGCCCGCACGGCTTTCATGATCCTTCGCTCAGGCAGAGAAATGCTTGCGGCAGCCCTCGTGCTCGGACTTTGCGCAACTGCGGCCGCTGACGACGTGCTTTTCGAAAACGTCCGCATCTTCGACGGAAAAGGCGCTGCACTTTCGGCCCCATCCAATGTGCTGGTCGAGGGCAATGTGATCGCGCGGATCTCGACAAGTCCCATCGCGGCCGAAGACGCGCGGCGCATTGCCGGCAACGGGCGAACGCTAATGCCGGGGCTGATCGATGCGCATTGGCACGCAATGCTGATTGCGTCCACGCCGGCAGAGGCGATGGGCGACGTCGGCTTCGCCAATCTTGCGGCCGGCGACGAGGCAACGGATACGCTGATGCGCGGCTTCACCACCGTTCGCGACGTGGGCGGGCCGGCGTTCGGCCTCAAGCGCGCGATAGATCAAGGCATCATAGCGGGACCACGCATCTATCCGTCCGGAGCCATGATCACCGTGACCAGCGGGCATGGGGATTTCCGCCAGCTCAGCGATTTGCCTCGGACGATCGGCGGCTTGTTCACTCCCATGGAGAGGAACGGCGGCAGCATAGTTGTGGACAGCCCCGACGAGGTGCGTTTGCGTGCCCGCGAGCAGTTCATGCAGGGGGCCGCGCTGCTGAAGTTGACAGCGGGCGGCGGAGTGTCGTCGCCCCACAGCCCGCTCGACGTCACCACCTTCACCGAGCCCGAACTGCGGGCCGCCGTTGAAATTGCCGAAAATTGGGGCACCTACGTCGCCGCGCACGCCTTCACCTCGGATGCGATCCGGAAGGCTATCGCGGCTGGCGTTAAGTGCATCGAACACGGCTTCCTCATGGACGAGGCAACCGCCAAGCTGATCGCCGAAAAGGACATTTGGCTGAGCTTGCAGCCGCTTCCCGAATTGATGAGGACAGGCCTCCGGGAGGGTTCGGTCGAGCGAGCCAAGGCCGATGAAGTGTGGCCGGGCATTGGCAGGACCTACGAACTCGCCAAGAAATACAAGATCAAGACGGCATGGGGCACCGATGTCCTGTTCTCCCGCGCGTTGGCGAAGCAGCAGGGGGCAATCCTGGCGTCGCTCGTCCGTTGGTACACGCCTGCCGAAGCGCTCGTCATGGCGACCGGGACAAATGCCGAGCTGCTCGCGCTGTCGGGCCGTCGCAACCCCTATCCGGGGAAACTCGGCGTGATCGAAGAAGGCGCGCTCGCGGACCTCCTGCTCGTCGAAGGCAATCCGCTGGAGAACCTCGACGTGGTGGCCGATCCAGCCAACAACTTCAAAATCATCATGAAAGATGGCCTGATCTACAAAAACGCTATCTAGGCCCGTTACTACAGCGTCGACAGCCCATGCGCCTTGCGCGCCATCAGGCAATCGTCGCCACCGGGCATGCAGGCGCGGCAGACGTCCGGTCGGACCTCGTAGATGCCACAGGCGGTCGACTTGCCGACCTCCCCGGAAAGCGCCGAGCAGCGCACGCCGTCGCAGCGCATGCCGGCCTCGTCGGCAGCCACATAGTCTTGCGGGATCCGGTCGAGCTGCGCGCCATCTTCGGCGGAGAAG
>NZ_RZTA01000043.1:0-46324 GCF_004023115.1 Mesorhizobium sp. M6A.T.Cr.TU.017.01.1.1 | reverse complement strand
GACCGCGCTCAACGCCGACTATGTCGGTTTCGACTGCCCCGACTATTTCGTCGTCGGCTACGGCATGGATGTCGCCCACGCCTTTCGCGAGCTGCCCTTCGTCGGCATCGTCAAGGGCGACGCCTAGATTTTTCTTCGATGCTGTTTGCGGTTCAGGAAAAGTCAACTTTTCCCCGCCAAACATTCCGCCATGGCAAAGCTCCTGATCGTCGAGGACGATGAATCCGTCCGCACTCTCGCCGCTCGTGCGCTCGAACGCGCCGGGCATATGATCGACATCGCCGCCGACGGCGCGCAAGGGCTTGCCCTGATCCGCGCGGCACGTGGCGGCTACGATCTTGTCGTCTCCGATATCCGCATGCCGGAGATGGACGGCATCGCGATGGCCAAGGCGGCGGCGTCGCTTTTCCCGGCGATGAAGATCTTGCTGATGACCGGCTATGCCGATCAGCGCGAGCGCGCCGAGGAATTGAATGGCGTCATTGTGGACGTTGTGCAGAAACCGTTCACGCTGGCCGAAATCCGCGCGCGTGTCGAACAGGCGCTCGCCTGCTTTGCCTAGAGCCTAAGGCCTGACCGCGGTCAGGCCGGATCGCAGGTCGCCGCGATTGCCGGCGCGCTGCTTCGGCGCCGGCTGGCATCGAGCGCGAACAGACCGGCGCCGATGATGAGCGCAGCGCCGACGACGGTGGTCGATCGCGGCACTTCGGCAAAGAACAGGAAACCCCACAGCGGCGACCAGATGATGCCGGTATACTCGAAGGTGGCGACGCTGTTGGCGGGCGCCAGCCTGTAGGCTTGCGACAACAGGATCATCCCGGCCGAGGCGACGAAGCCGCAGGTTGCCATCTTGAGGAAATCGATTGGCGTCGGCCAGATCCATGGCCTGACCAGGAATTCGAGGCTTGGATGCGTGGCGTGAGCTATTCCTGCCAGCCAGAACAGCCCGGCGACCAGTGCAGCGCCCAAGAGGTAGACGCCATTCTGATAGAACGCCATGACCGTGGACGATTCGGTGTCGCCGATCTTGCGGGCCATCAGCTGCGAAAAGCCGTACAGCACCGCTGAGGCCAGCGACAGCAGCGCCGCCCAGTCGAACAGCCCGGCGCCGGGCCGCAGCATCACCAGCACGCCCAGCATCCCGACCATGACGGTGACCAGCGTCTGCCATGCCACCCGTTCGCCGAGATAAGGGCCGGCAAGCGCCATGATGAACAGCGGTGCCATGAAATAGAGCGCCACCGCGTCGGCAAGCGGCAGGGCGGCGATTGCCAGGTAGTAGACCGTGTAGGAGGTGAACAGGATCAAGGCGCGCATCGTCAGCATGCGAAAACGCTTCGAAAAGATCGCGCTGAGCCCGACATCGACATGAACGAGCACGAGAAGAATGGGCAGGGCGACGATCGAGCGGATCGCCATCACTTCGGTCACCGGGTATGTGCCCGATACGGCCTTGATCAGCGGATCCTGGAGCGAGAACACCAGAACGCCGAGGCAAAGACTTGCCATGCCGAGAACGATCCGGTTCTGCATGTCGTTCAACGGGCTCCTTGCATGTGCGGCCCGAAAGCCGGGCCTGCGGTTTGGGCAAAAAGAACCCGCCACCGTTTCGGGCAGCGGGTACGAGTGAGGACTCTGTATTGGTCCGCGGCCGATTTCGCAGCCGCATATCCAATGGGTGAAGCAACTATCATCCGACGTTTGACATGTTGCAAACGAATTGGAATGATGCCAGCAATCAGATTTTCTTATGGCGAACAAATGAAGTCCACGCTCGACAGCGATCTGCTGCGCACCTTCGTCGCGGTTGCCGATACCGGCAATTTCACCAAGGCAGCGGAGCAGGCCGGCCGTACCCAGTCGGCGGTTTCGATGCAGATGAAGAGGCTCGAAGGTGTGGTCGGCGACAGCCTGTTCGAGCGCGGCTCGCGTGGTGTGGCGCTGACCCGCCGCGGCGGCGAACTCATCGTCAACGCCCGCCGGATCATATCGCTGCTCGACGAGACGGCGGCATCGATGGTCGCGGCGCCGCTTGGTGGGCCGGTGCGCATCGGCATCCCGGAGGAATATGGCCACGCCATCCTGTCGCGCGCGCTCGGCGCCTTTGCCAAGCGCCATCCTCAGGTCGAAGTCACCGTCCGCTACGCGCATTCCGGCGCGCAGATCGCGGCGCTCGCGGCCGGCGAGCTCGATCTGGCGGTGGTGTTCGAGTGGCAGGATCTCTTCGGCGGCGAGGTGCTGATGCATGATCCGACCGTATGGGTGACGTCGGAGCTTCACCACATGCATGAGGAGCGGCCGGTGCCGATCGCGCTCTACAACCGTGCCGGCTGGTGCAAGGATTTCGCGATAAAGTCGCTGGAACAGCGCGGTCTAGCCTATCGTGTCGCCTATACCAGCGATACCAATGGCGGACTACGGCTCGCCGTCACGTCCGGGCTGGCGATTGCGCCGATCTCGCGCAGCAACATCCCTGCCGGCTGCCGCGAACTTACGGCCGCCGACGGGTTCGGCGACATCGATTCCTCGAACGTGGTTTTGCGGCGCAATCCGAATGCTTCCGGCGAGGCGATCGACGGCATGCAAGAGGCGATCCGCGAGGCGTTCACCAATCGCTAAAGCCTGGCAGCCGCTATGCGACGTTTTCGTAGAAGGTCAGCCGATTGCCGAACGGATCGCCGACGGTGACCTCCCTTGTCTGCCAAGGTGTCTCTTCCACTCCCGGCCAGGCAAAACGGTACTTCTTCGCTATCAGTTCGCGGTGCAGCGCCGCGATGTCGCCCGCTTCGACGCGGATATGAGCGCCCGGCGCGCCGTCGCCGTGATGTTCGCTCAGATGCAGCACGCAACCATCGCGCGAAATTCCCATATAGAGGGGAGCGTTGTCGTCGAAGCGGTGCTCGAACTGCACTTCGAAACCGAGGAAGCCGACATAGAATTCATGCGCCTTGGCGATGTCGAAGATGCGCAGGATCGGAGTGACGGCGCCGAGTTTCACCATGGTAGTCTCAATGGTTCGATGCTTGAGGCGATAGAAGAGGTTTACTTCAGCTCCAGCAGCCGCTCCAGGTAGCTGCGCTCGATGTCGGGGCTGAGCGCGTTGCCGAGCCGCTTGCGGATCGCTTCGAGGATCTGGCGCGCGCGCTGCACGTCGATCTCGTCCGGCACTCTCACCGAACTTCCATCATCAGGCCCCTCGGTGGAGCGTGGCCGGCCGAGCGGATCGCGGTCGGCGTTCTGCTGGCGGCCGCCCCGCTCGCCTTCGCCCTCGTCGCCCTGCATGGCCTGCAGTTGCTTCATCATGTCCTTGGCGCCCTTGCGCAGCGCTTCCAGCGCGCGGCCCTGGTGGCCGACGGCCTGGTCGCCATCGCTGTCGCCAAGCGCCTGTTCGGCACTGCCCATGGATTTGCCGGCGTCGCCAAATCCTTCATTGGGCTCGAGCCCCATACCCTCAAGACCTTTCCTCAGCTGGTCGAGGTCGCCCTGCAGCTTGCCCTGACCTTCCTGCAACTGCTTCAGCGCGTCGGCGAATTCCTCCGGCGTCATCGGCTTCGGCCGGCCGAGCGGATCGCGGTCTTCACCTGGGCCGGGCTCGCCCTGTTCGCCCATTTGGCCCTGCTCGCCGTTCTCGCCGAGCTGTTCGTCGCGGTTCTGCCCGCGCTGTTGCTGGCCGCGCTGCATCTGGTCCATGCGGAAGGTCTCGTTCATCATCTCCTGCTGGCGCCGCATGATCTCGCCGAGCTTGTCCATCTGCTGGCGCATCTCGCTGTTCTGCTGGCCGCCTTGCTGCTGACGTCCGGCCTGCAGATTGTTCATCATGTCCTGCAGTTGCGAAAGCAATTGCTGCGCGCTGTCGCGATCGCCTGACTTCGCCAGGTTTTCGATCTGGTCCATCATGCGTTCGATGTCGCTCTGGCGCAGTTCCTGGCCGTTCTGCTGCATCTGCGGCGCGTTCGGATTCTGCTGCGCACGCTGGGCGAATTCCTGCAGGAACTGGTTCATCGCCTCGCGCAGTTCCTTCATCGCCTTGTCGATTTCCTCGTCGCTGGCGCCGTTCTTGATCGCGTCCTGCAGCGCCTGCTGCGCCTGGCGCAGCCGCCTCTCGGCCTCCGAAAGATTGCCTTCCTCGATGCCGAGCGCGATCTCCCAGAGATATGCGACCTCATCGCGCAACTGGTCGTCGCTGTCTGCGATCTTCAACCGCGTGCGCGCGCTCATGATGGCGAGGTAGTGCGCCATGTTGTCGAACGTGTCTTCGGGCCTGAGCGTGATCGCGTCCATCAGGTCGAGCACGCGGCCCTTGGCGTTGGCGTCAAGCGCCAGCACGCGGCGCTGCTCGATCACGGCCCTCGCAAGCGGATTGGAGAAAGGCCGCTCCGGCATCACCAGCGTCTTGGGTTCGCTGGTTGCCGTATGTCCGGCATCGTCGGTGGCGACAAGCGTGAGGTTGATGTTGCCGCCGGCCCAGACATGCTCGGTCAGGTCCTTCGTGGTCTTGGCGGCATTCCCCTTGGCGCCGCGGCGCGGCAGCGACAGCGGCATTTCGGGCGGGCCATAGAGCGGATGCGCATTCGGCGCCGGCGGGTCGGCCAATACGAAATCCGCCTTGGCGGAGGCCGCGCCATAGTCGTCGTCGATCTGGTAGTTGAGCTCGAAGGAGCCATTGACGGCGCGTTTGGGCTCGCCGACGAAGCGGATCTGCGGCGGCTTGTCCGGGATCACCGCGAAGGCCCAGTTGCCGAGTTCGTCATTGCCCGAGTTTAGCGTCAACGTGCCGTTGGCCGTCAGCTTTCCGGTGAACTGGCGCACCGTGGAGGGCGTTGCCGCCGCCGGCTTGGCCTTGTCGACCTGTTGTCCGGTCGGCTCGATGGTGCGGGCGTTGCCGTCGGCGTCGGCATAGCTCAGCGTTTCCTCGCCCGACCCGCCAGTGACGCGCAGCGAAACATCGCTGCCTTCCGGAACGGTGAAGGCGGGCGGCGCCTGATTGCCATTGTCGGCGAGGGCAGGGTTGGCGAGGGCTGGGGAGGTGAGGAAGACCGGCGGCCTGCCGGTGTAGGCCGGCGGCGTCACCCAGGCGTCGATGCGCGGCGGGACAGTGTCGCGCGCCGCGTGGGCACTGAACCCGTCTGCTATGCGACCGCCCGACGGTCCGAAGGAGAAGGCAAAGGCGGTGACCAACAAAAGCGCCGCCACGGCGCGCAGCCCCCACGGGTCGCGCTCCGGAACCCGGGTGCGTGGCAGGTCGCCACCGAGGTCGCCGAGTTTTTCGGCCATGCGTTTCTGGTGCTCGCGCCACAGCGCTTGCGAAAAAATGCTTTCCCTGCCGCTCGGCCGGTCGGTCTGCACCAGCACCGGGCTGTGCAGCAACTGGTTGGCCGCCTCGATGCGCCGATCGATCTCGGCGCTGGTCGGCACCCGGAAGAAACGCAAGGGATAGAGCGCGGCAAGGGCTGCGATGCCGAACGCCGCCACGAGACCGATGCGCGCCATATCGGGCAGCAGATGGAAGAGGCCGAGCCACGAGATGCTGAGGAACAGGCTTGCGACGATGACCAGCGGAAGCAGCAACGGCCAGCCACGCTCGACCGTCATCGAGACCCGCGTCGCCAGCCGGCTCAGAGCAAGGCGCCCGGCCAGGCTGCGATCGCCAGTGAAGGTGGGTCGTTGCGTCATCGGCCCTTCCTGATTCGGGCGGGATAACCCGAACCTCACAAATCTATCGCACCGGCCCGAAAATCGGATGCGAAGGACTCAAAGTCTTAGATGCTCGTCGCTCCAAACATACCAAGAAACACGGCGAAGGCGAGGCAGTTCCCTAAAACGTGAACAGGACTGCCCCTGTTATCGTCAGAATTTAGCCGGATTGGCGTTTGCACCGCAGACCAGCACGGCGACACGCTCGCCTGCAGCCGGCGCGTAGCGGCCGGACAGGACCGCCGCGAAAGCCGCAGCGCCGCCCGGCTCGGAGATGATTCGCACCCGGTCCCAAAGCGCCGCCTGCGCGGCGATGATCTCGTCGTCGCTGACCAGTATGGAACGCTCGACGAAAGCCTCGGCGATTGGAAACATCATTTCGCCGACGCGCTTGGGCGCCAGCGAGTCGGCAGCGATGCCTTCCGCCGGCGCGTCGACGGGCCGGCCGGCCTCGAAGGCGCGATAAAGCGTCGGCGCACCTTCGGGCTCGACCGCGATGATCCTGATGCGGCCGGCAAACCAGGCGGCAATGCCGCCGATCAGGCCGCCACCACCGACGGCGACCAGCAGCGTGTCGAGCTCGGGCAGGTCGGCCTCGATCTCGAGGCCAAGCGTGCCTTGACCGACCAGCGTTTCCTCCTGGTTGAAGGCGTGGATCTGCAGCGCGCCGGACCTTTCGGCAAAGTCTTCACTGGCGGCCAGCGCCTCGGCATAGCGCGCGCCGCCGACGACCAGCTCGGCGCCGTAGTCGCGGATGCGTTCCAGCTTGGCTGAAGGGCTCACTTCGGGAACGAAGATGGTCGCCTTGTGGCCGAGCCGCATGGCGGCATAGGCGACCGCGGCACCATGATTGCCGCCCGATGCGGCGACGACGCCAGCCTTGGGAATCGGCCGCTCGAGAAGATTGGTGAACGCGCCGCGAGCCTTGAACGAGCCGGAATGCTGCAGGCATTCGAGCTTCAGGTCGAGGCTAAGAGGTGGACGGCCGAAATCGGCCATGTCGACGCGCAGCACCGGCGTATGGCGCACGAATGGCCGGATGCGCGGTTCCATTGCGGCGATGCGTTCGCGCGTGATCATATTGGCGTTTAGCATGGCCTGCTCCCAAGGGTTGACATCACTCAGTAACTTAGCAAAATGGCTAAATGCAAGAGGTCGATGTCTTCAAGGCGATCGCCAACGAGCGCAGGCTGCAAATCCTCGATTGGCTGAAGGACCCGCGCGCGCATTTTCCACGCCAAGCGGATGGCGATCTGGTCGAGGACGGCGTCTGCGCGCTGCTGATCGCCGAAAAGCTGGGGATCACCCAGGCGACGCTCAGCGAGCATATGCGGGTGCTCATCCAGGCCGGCCTTCTCAGCAGCAAACGCATCAAGCAGTGGACATTCTATCGCCGCGACGAGGGCAGGATCGCCGAGACCAGGGCGTTGGTTCAGCACCGGCTGTAGCGTCGCTACAGCCTCTATTCCAGCCAATCTGGCAGCGAATCCAGCCCGATCAGCTCGTCATAGGTCTGGCGCGGGCGCACGACATGGAAACGGTCGCCGTCGACCAGGACTTCGGGCACCAGCGGCCTGGTGTTGTAGGTGCCGGCCTGCACCGCGCCATAGGCGCCGGCGGTGGCGATGGCGATCAGGTCGCCGGCCTTCAACCGGGGCAGGTCGCGGTCGAGGCCGAGATAATCGCCGGTCTCGCAGACCGGGCCGACGACGTCGACCGTCATGCGCGGTGCCGCAGGCGGCTGCTGCACCACCGGCTTGATGTCATGGAAGGCGTCGTAAAGCGTTGGCCGGATCAGATCGTTCATCGCGGCGTCGACAACCAGGAAATTCTTGGCGTCGCCCTCCTTCAGGAAGATCACTTGCGAGACAAGGATGCCGGCATTGCCTGATATCAGCCGGCCCGGCTCGAACATCACCTTCAATCCCAGCTTCGTGACGTGCTTCTTGACGATCTGGGCGTAAGCGTCCGGCAAGGGAGGCGGGCTGTTGTCGACGCGGTAGGGAATGCCGAGGCCGCCGCCGAGATCGATATGCTCGATGGCGTGCCCGTCGGCGCGCAGCACGCCGACCAGCTCCACCAGCAGCGCGAAGGCATCGTCGAAGGGCTGCAACTCGGTGATCTGGCTGCCGATATGGGTGTCGATGCCGGTGACCTTGATGCCAGGCAGTTCGGCTGCGCGGGCATAGACCTGGCGCGCCTTCTGCCAAGGAATGCCAAACTTGTTCTCGGCCTTGCCCGTGGAGATCTTCTTGTGGGTCTTGGCATCCACATCCGGGTTGATGCGCAGCGAGACCGACGCCACCTTCCCCAGTGCCGTGGCGCGGGCCGACAGCAATTCAAGCTCCGGCTCGGATTCGACATTGAAACACAGAATGCCGGCCGAGAGCGCAAAATCCATTTCGCGCGCGGTCTTGCCGACGCCCGAAAACAGGATCTTGTTGGCCGGAATGCCGGCGGCTAGCGCGCGGCGCAGTTCGCCTTCCGAGACCACGTCGGCGCCGGCGCCGAGTTTTGCCAGGATCTTTAGCACCGCCTGGTTGGAATTCGCCTTCATGGCATAGCAGACCAGCGCGTCGAGCCCGGCAAAGGCCTGCGCAAACACGCGGAAATGCCTGGTCAGCGTCGCCGTCGAATAGCAATAGAACGGCGTGCCGACGCTTGCAGCGATATCTGGTATCGCCACGTCCTCGGCATGCAGCACGCCGTCGCGGTAGTCGAAATGGTTCACAAGAGTGGTTCCGGAAGTTGGAGCACAATGAGATCGGCCGATCTCATCGGCTCTAGATCTTGTTTTTTCGCGTGATCTTGTCCGAAAAGTCTGCAACTTTTCGGGATCACGCTAGAGCAGCGGGTCGAGGATGAACTTCTTGTCCTCGACCGGTTTTTCCGGCTCGGGCGGCACGGGCTGCTTGGCCTTTTCGGCGTCCTTGCGAGCCTGCACGGCCGCCTCATAGGGCGTGTCGAGCCCGGACTTTCGGCCGCAGGCCGTAGCAGCTGCCATCGCCGCCAGCAGCGTCAGCGTCACCAAAATCCTGCTTGCGGTCATCCGTGCCATCCGTCCGAAACTTTTGCCCGCCGCTTTTAGCTGAGTTTTGCTGGCATTGCACCTAGTGTGGTGGATTTGAAGTTCCTGTCATTGATGGCATTCGCGTTAAGGAACTTCAAATCCAAAACCACACTAGAATTCGTTAATTAACTCGTGCGGCTTTTGAATCCGAAATTCGCTCGCCGCGTTGCTCCCACGTGATGCGAATTTCGGATTCGCCGCACGAGCATCACGCCTTGGCGATGCGCTTTTTCCAGTACCGAATCTGCTTCCTCACTTCCGACGGCGCGGTGCCGCCGAAGCTCGTGCGGCTCTTCACCGAATTCTGCACGGCAAGCACCGAAAACACGTCCGCGGTGATGCCTGGGTGAATGGACTGCAAGTCTTCCAGCGGCAGCCTGTCGAGCCCGATCTTCTTCTCTTCGGCCAGCGCCACCGCGCGGCCGGTGACATGGTGCGCCTCGCGGAACGGCAGGCCGAGCGTGCGCACCAGCCAGTCGGCAAGGTCGGTCGCGGTCGAATAGCCGGCACCCGCCGCCTTTTTCATGGTGGCAGCGTTCACCGTCATGTCGCGCACCATGCCGGTCATTGCCGCCAGCATCAGGTCGAGCGTCTCGGCGGCGTCGAACACGGATTCCTTGTCCTCCTGCATGTCCTTGCCGTAGGTCAGCGGCATGCCCTTCATGACAGTCAGCAGGCCGACCAGATGGCCGGTGACGCGGCCGGTCTTGCCGCGCACCAACTCGGCGGCGTCGGGGTTCTTCTTCTGCGGCATGATCGAGGAGCCGGTGGAGAATGAGTCCGACAGCCTGACGAAGCCGAATTGCGGCGTCGACCAGATGATGATCTCTTCGGCCAGCCGCGACAGATGCGTCGCGCAGATTGCCGCCAGCCCTAAGAATTCCAGCGCGAAATCGCGGTCCGAAACGCTGTCCAGGGAATTGCGCATCGGCTCGCGGAAGCCGAGCGCCTTGGCCGTTTGGTGCCGGTCGATCGGAAAGCTGGTGCCGGCAAGGGCGGCAGCACCGAGCGGGCTTTCGTCCATCCGCTCGATGGCGTCACGAACACGCGACAGGTCGCGCGAAAACATCTCGACATAGGCCATGCAATGGTGGCCGAAGGTCACCGGCTGCGCCGCCTGCATATGGGTAAAACCCGGCATCACCGTTGCCGCATGCTCCTCGGCCCGTTCCAGGAACGCCGTGATCAGGCCCTTCAGCGCCTCGGCGACGCGAAAGCACTCGTCCTTGACCCATAGCCTGAGATCGACCGCCACCTGGTCGTTGCGAGAGCGAGCGGTGTGCAGGCGGCCGGCAGCCGCGCCGATCAGCTCGGCAAGGCGAGCCTCGACATTCATGTGGATGTCTTCCAGCCTGGTCGAGAACTCGAACTTTCCCGCCTCGATCTCTGCCAGGATCGTGTTCAGCCCGTGGGCGATTTTTTCTTGATCGGCCGCCGAAATAATGCCCGTTTGCGCCAGCATCTCGCTATGGGCGATCGAGCCTCTGATGTCCTGCGCGTAGAGTTTGCGGTCGAACGAGATCGACGCATTGATCGCTTCCATGATCGCGGCCGGACCCGAGGCAAAACGTCCGCCCCACATCTGGTTGCTGGCCTTCTTGTCGCTCATCGCTATAACCCGTGCTCCGGAGCAGTTTTTAGAAAATGGCAGACGGCAATAAATTTTTCCCGGCCCCGCGCCTCATCCTCGCCGCTTTGGTGGCGGGCGTGCTGGCCGGCGCGGTCGCGGTATATGTCAGCGAGAGCGGTTCTGGCAACAACGCGCCCGCTCAAGTTGCCGTTGGCGACAGCAAGGACGATGTCGCCTGCACTGCCAAGGCCGATCGTGCCAAGACGGTCGCGGCGGCTGCTACCGGCCAGGTTGCCGCACTTTTGCCGGCCGATCCGCCGCAATCGCTGAAAAACCTCGCCTTCAACGACCCCGGCGGCAAGCCGATGACGCTCGCCGACCATGCCGGCAAGACGGTGCTGCTCAATCTATGGGCGACATGGTGCGCGCCCTGCCGAGCCGAAATGCCGGCGCTCGACGCGCTGCAGCAAGAAATGGGCAGCGACGCCTTCGAAGTCATCGCGGTCAACGTCGATGCCGGCGACGACGCCAAGCCGAAAAAGTTCCTCGAGGAAACCGGCGTCGAGGCGCTCGGCTACTACCGCGATTCGACAATGGCGCTGTTCAACGATCTCAAGACGCGCGGCCTGGCTCTCGGCCTGCCGGTGACCATGCTGATTGACGGCGACGGCTGCCTGATCGCCCATATGAACGGCCCGGCCGAATGGTCAGGGCCGGATGCGAGGCGGCTGGTCGAGACGGCACTCGCCAAGTCGGACTAGGCGCCCCTCGACGGGGCATCCTTTTGCGCGATGACATCGGAGGCCGTCCATCTGGCACCCGGCACGGCGGTCGGGCTCATGTTTTCGCCTGAAGAGATGCACTTTTTCTCGTCGCAAACCGGAAGCCGCCTCGATGTCTTCAAGGCGTCCGTGCCGGTCCCGCACACTGATTCGCAATCGCCCGCAAGCTCGTTGCCGCCCGCTCCGAATGGCGGGCAAGCAAAGGGAGGGGGACGATGCCGCCGCTGTTTCGGCCAGAACCGTCGGAGTTTGCTGCCGGATAGCGCTAGGGCGCGGGCCGGGCGCCCATTCAGGCGAACACATGCGCCTTGCCGGAAACAGTCAGCAGGACGATCTCGCCAACGGCAGGCGTGTCCATGCCGGGCTTGCGCAGGATCAACGGCGTGTTGCCGATTGCGGCGGCGTCCGGCGGATCGGGGCTGTTCAAGAGCCGCACCGCGATGGTGCACATCGAGCCGGCGAATTCGGACTCGGTCACCTCGCCGAACAGCATATCCGGCGTGCCCGACATGCCTTCACGCGACGTCCGTTTCAGCAGCACCTGTTCCGGCCGCAGCATGATGCGGACGATATCGCGCCGCTCGGTGCTGTCGACGGCGATGCGGCCGAGCGGCGAGCTGGCGAAGCCATCTGATATCTTGGCCGGCAGGATGATGGCAT
Organism: Mesorhizobium sp. M6A.T.Cr.TU.017.01.1.1; assembly: GCF_004023115.1. Taxonomy (NCBI): domain Bacteria; kingdom Pseudomonadati; phylum Pseudomonadota; class Alphaproteobacteria; order Hyphomicrobiales; family Phyllobacteriaceae; genus Mesorhizobium; species Mesorhizobium sp. M6A.T.Cr.TU.017.01.1.1. The sequence continues at coordinate 34,548 of NZ_RZTA01000043.1, read as the reverse complement.
CGCCGAGGAATTCGGCAACCATCCTGTCTTTCGGCTTGAGATAGAGCTCGCGCGGCGTGCCGATTTGCGAGAACTTGCCGTCGCGCATCACCGCGACCTGGCTGGCAAAGGACAGCGCCTCGGCCTGGTCGTGCGTGACCAGGATCGTGGTGATGCCGGCGGCCTCCAGAAGCTCGGCCACAGCCTTGCGCATCGAGGCGCGCAGACCCGTGTCGAGCGCCGAGAACGGCTCGTCGAGCAGCATCAGCCGAGGCTTCATGGCCATGGCGCGGGCTAGCGCCACACGCTGCTGCTGGCCGCCGGAGAGCTCGTGCGGCCGACGCTTCAGGATCGCCTTGTCGAGCCCGACGATATAGGCGAGCTCGACGATGCGCTCGGTGCGCTTGTCCTCGTGGCGTCCCATGCCGAAACCGATATTGGCGGCGATGGTCAGATGCGGGAACAGGGCGCCGTCCTGCGCCACCACGCCAATGCTTCGCCGATATGCGGGCACGGCGGCGCCGCCATTGGCCAGTACCTCGCCGTCGAGCACGATGCGGCCCTGGTCCGGCGGCTCGAAGCCGGCGATCAGCCGCAGCAAGGTCGTCTTGCCGCAGCCGGACGGCCCGACGATCGCCGTGCGGCTGCCACTGGCCACGCTGAGATCGACGCCGGCCAGTGCGGCCACCGGGCCGTAGTGCTTGTGCACATTGGTGAGTTCGAGGAAGCTCATCGTCCGGCCATCCGCTTCGACTGGACATAGAGCAGCCAGGTCAGGGGCAGCGACATCGCCACCATGATGAGAGCGTAGGGTGCGGCGGATGCATAGTCGATCTCGCCGCTGTGGGCCCAGAACGCCATCGCCAGCGTGCGGGTGCCGTTGGGCGCCAGCATCTGCGTGGCGGTCAATTCGTTCATGATGCCGAGCGCCACCAGCGCCATGCCCGCCGCGGCACCCGGCGCCGACAGGCGGATCGTCGTCGACCATAGCGCCTTGAGCGGTGATCGGCCGAGACTTGCGGCGGCGCGTTCGAGCTCGACCGGCGCCTGCGCGATCGATGCCCGCAGGCTGATCAGGGCGCGCGGCAGGAACATCAGCGCATAGGCAACGAGGATCGTGAACAGGGTCTGGTAGAGCGGCAAAGCGATGCGCACCGTGATGGTGACCAGCGCCAGCGCCACGACGACGCCGGGCAGCGATCCAACGATGTAGTTGCAGCCTTCCAGAAGACGCTGCAGCGGTCCGGGCGCGCGGATCGAGATCCAGGCCATTGGCATGGCGGCGACGGTAGCGAGCAGGGCGCCGGCGAGCGCCAGGAACAGGGTCTGGCCGAGCGCCAGGCCGATCTCGTCGAGGCGCCAGACATCGGCACCGCCGGCCACAAGCCAGCGGCCGATGGTGACGAACGGTACGCCCAGCGCCAGCAGTGCGGTGACGACCGGCAGCAGCAGGCACGGGATCGTGGCGCGGCCGAGCCTTGTGCGTTGCAGGGGACGCGCTGCGCCCGAGCCGACGCGGGCATAGCGCTCCTCGCCGCGCACGAGCACTTCGATCCCGAGCAGCACGAAACAGCATGTCACCAGCACCGCCGCCAGCATGTTGGCGGCCGGTCCATTGAAGGTCGACTGGAACTGGTCGACGATTGCCGTGGTGAAGGTGTCGAAGCGGATGAACACGTAGAGGCCGTATTCGGCCAGGAGATGCAGGCCGACCAGCAGCGAGCCGCCGCAGATGGCGAGCCTGAGCTGCGGCAAGACCACCCGCCGGAACACGCGCCACGGCCCGAGGCCGACGGCTGCCGCAGCATCTTCGAGGGCAGGATCGAGCCGGCGCAAAGCTGCCGCCACCGGCAGATAGAGGAACGGGAAATAGGCGACGACGGAAACCAGGACGCCGGCCCACAGGCCGTGCAGTCCCGGGACCAGGGTGATCCAGGCATAGGAGTGGACGAAGGCGGGGATGGCGAGCGGCGCCACCGACAGCCAGGCCCACAGGCGGGCCCCGGGAAGATCGCTGCGTTCGGTCAGCCAGGCCAGCGCCACCGAGAGCACGATGCAGATCGGCACGGCCAGCACCACCAAAAGAAGGGTGTTGACCAGGAGCTCGCCGACGCGTGGCCGGAAGACCAATGCCGATACGGTTTCCCAGCCGGTCTGCACGGCAATCCAGATGATAAAGGCGAGCGGCAGCAGGGAGAAAAGTGAGACCAGGATGGCGGCGAGCGAAATCCAGGATACGGGCCGCCGGCGCGTCCATTGCCCAGCCACCATGCCGGTCGGCGAGCCTGAACGTGCAAGATCGGCCGCAGACTGCATCAGCTCAGACGCCGCGCCGCTGCCGCCCGGTGGCGGAAACGATCGAAGGGTCGCAAACGCGGCCAAAAACGCAGTCTGTCGTCATGGACGAATGCCATCTCGAAAAACAGAGCGCTCCTGCGGAAAGCGAAGTCCCGCAGGAGCGCAGTCGGTTGCCCTTTTAGGACGAACGCCGACTAAAGCAAGCCGGCTGCCGTCATCAGATCGGTCACCTTCTTGGAGTTCAGTGTCGTCGCGTCGACCTTCGGCGCCTGCAGATCGGCTAGCGGCACCAGCGCCGGATTGGACTCCGCACCCTTGCCGACCGCGTATTCGAAGGAATTGCCGGTCTTCAGCACCTCCTGACCACCCTTGCCGGTCACCCATTTCAGGAATGCCTGGGCTTCCTTCGGGTGCTTGCTGGAGGCCAGCACGCCACCGCCGGAAACCGAGACGAACGCGCCCGGATCCTGGTTCTTGAAATAGTGGAGCCCGATGTTCTTGCTGTTTTCACCGGTCTTGGCCTGGTCGCCGTAGTAGTAATAGTGATAGATCACGCCGCCTTCGACCTCGCCGGCATTGACCGCCTTCATCACCGTGCTGTTGCCCTTGTAGGCGGTGAAGTTTTCCTTCATCGCCTTCAGCCAGTCGGCCGTTGCGGCCTCACCCTTGAGCTGCAAAAGCGCGCTGACGATCGCCTGGAAATCGGCACCGGAGGGCGAAGCGGCCCAGCGTCCCTTCCAGCTTGGATCGGCGAGATCAAGCAGCGACTTGGGCAACTGCTCGGCGCTCAGCTTGGTCTTGTCGTAAACAAAGACGGTGCTGCGCGCGGCGACGCCCACCCAGTTGCCGCTGGCCGGCTGATACTCCTGCGGAATCTGCGCCAGCGTGTCGGCATCGACCGGCGCGAACAGGCCTGATGCCTCGACCAAGGCCATAGCCGGCGAATTCTCGGTCAGGAACACGTCCGCCGGCGAGGCGGCGCCTTCGGCGACGATCTGGTTGGAGAAATCGCTGTCGCCGCCGTGGCGAACGGTGACCTTGATGCCGGTTTCCTTGGTGAAACCTTCCACCCAGGCATTAGTCAGGCTCTCATGCTGGGCATTGTAGACGACGATGCCGCCGTCCTGGGCCATCGCCGGGCCGGTGATCAGGCTGATTGCAAGTGCTGTGGCACCGGCAAGGGCGGAAAGAGCATATTTCATGGACGTCATCCCTCTCGATCTCGATGGTCTTGATTTAGCAAGGCTGCACCTATCAATTCCTGACCGGTGTAGTCAACATTGGCCACTGCGTTAATCAAGTATCGAAACGCGAAAGCCGCGCCGGACGGACAATTTTGTGTGAGCAGGCACGTGTGTCTCCTCTGGCCGCAGCAAAGCGTCGCCGGGAGCTGGTCGTGTTCCGTGGCGTTTTCTACGCGAAAGGCAAAACCAGGGGAGCGGTTTGCAGGCCGTAAAGCAGCACCGAGGGTCGTCTGACAACCCTGGGAAGGTCCAGGCGCCAGCCTCCAGCCTTTGTGAACAGTGCCTCCAGCAGGGCGGCTAGCTCCAGCCGGGCGACATGCTGCCCGAGACAGACATGCAAGCCAGTGCCGAAGGTGAGGGTAGCGGAGACGGCGGCGTTCAGGTCCAGCTGGTCGCCTGCCGGAAAAACCGCCGCATCGCGATTGGCGCTGGCAAGCACTGGGACGACAGCCTGTCCGGCACGGATGGCGACACCGTCAAAATCGAAGTCGTTCGCAGCGATCCGTGCTCCGGCATAGTGAACCGGAGCGCAATAGCGAAGCAGTTCTTCCGCTGCGGACAGCCAGCTTACGCGTCCGTCTTCAAGAAGTTTCCGCTGGTCGGGGAAGCATTCAAGCGCAACAAGCGCGTTGCCGAACGTGTCGACAACCGTCGCCTGTCCGGCAAAAAGGAGAAACACGATGTTGGCAACGGCGTCGTCGCGGTGCCAGCGGCCGGCTTCGACCTCTGCTAGCATCTGCGCGGCCATGCCGTTTGGCCGTATCGCACCCTTGTCGATCGCGGACGACACCCAGAGTTCCAGCCGGCGGCAGGCATCATTGGCGTCGGGGTCCACGCCTTCAGGTCTCATCTCCAGTGCTTTGGCCATGCATTGTGCATCCTCTCCCATCGACCACGGGTTATCGATATCAATGCCGAGGATGTTCTCCAAAGTTGAGAACGACAAAGGGACGGCCAGATCGCGCACTGCGTCGAAGTCTGGTTTTTCCGTGGCCTTTTGCGTCAAATGTAATGCTGTGGACAAGAGGCTGTCGAAGAGACGCGCACTCAGGGATGGCGTCAGCGCTCCCGCGAGCGGGCGGCGAAGTTGTAGATGTTGCGGAGGATCCGACAACATCATGGATTTCGTCAGCAGATCGAGCGCGTAATTAGCGGTGATCTTTTGCCGGGTCGCCTGGTAAGCGCCGGGCGGCGCTTGCAAAAGCGACGGGTGTTTCAGCGCCTTCGAAACCAGGGCATGGCTGAACACGTAATACGCTTGGCCCACTTCGGGGTAAGGTGCTTCGCCCCAAGCTGCTCCCCCGGTCGCCCGGCGCCGCGCGAATTCTGGAAACCGATCGTTGCCGAGAGCGAAAGGGTTGAAAAGCTTGGCTGATATCATTGGGTGACATCCACCGCAAAGATAACGCGATAGCCCCCGGAGCTTGCATCCTCCGGCAGAAATCCAGGCGCCAGATGCAGAAATTCGCAGTTCAGTACCCGTCGGTAGAATCGCAGCAGCGGATCCCGGATTATGGATTTCACCGGAGGCGTCACGCCGGTACGGTGCCAGTCGTCGATGGTCGCGCGAAACCTCTCATCCGGAAGCACCTTGTCGGGAGTGTCGTGCTGCGCGCCTGCGTAGGACGGACAGCGTCCGTCTCCCACCAACCAGCGTGCACCGACCCGGCGTCCGTGCTCGATCAATTCGGAAAGCAGACGACGCGCGATATCCGTTCCTCTGAATTCCGGACGCACACCGAGGTTATAGACGTAGAGCGAAAGCGCAGGCTCACTTCGGGCCATCGAAGAATAGGCGGAGAAGGTCTTTGGAAACTTTGCAGTGTCGTGTGGATCCTGATTGGTCTCTACGAAGCAGATTGCGCCCGCGACGAGATTATCAACGGACGCCGCGATCATCGTATGCCCTAGGGAAAGTCGACGACGGATAGTGTCCGCTCCGGCACCAAGCGGTCCCCATGCGGCATTCTCCATCTCGGCCATCCGCGGCACGTCTTCTTTGTCGAGGGGATGAAATCGGATGTTTTTCGTTGTCATGAAGAGCAGCCCGCCAATGTCGTATAGAATGCATAATCTCTATTTGCTAGTCGTGCATGCGCGACCCCGCAACGGCGGATTTTCCGATGATTTTTTATGTTTGCCATCGCCTGCATACCTACACCCAGGCGAGCTTTCTTCTCTATTATCGAAAAGATATGCAGAACTTTTTTCGCCTGGTTCCCTACGAACAGGCAACTCTTCTAGGGTCGCTTTCTGCGGGAACGGTAATCTGGTCCGACATGGACCGACTGAGCGAGGTTGAAATCGATGCGGCCTCGGAGCTCGGCCGCAAGATGGAGCTGCAACAACCTCACGTCGTTCAGCTCAATCATCCGCGCGAGAGTTTTCAGCGTTTCGACCTGCTGCGCAAACTATTTGCGGATCGCATCAACACTTTCCAGGTCCACCGGCCAGATGCTCTGCCCGACGATATACGCTATCCCGTTTTTCTACGCGACGAGACAGGCGCCGCTTACAAGGCGCCACGGCTATTGCAAGCGCGTCGCGAGCTGGACAATGCTCTCGCCGCCCTGCCTGACATGAAGTTCGTCCGACCAATGGTGGTCGAATTCGGATCGAAGGCCGGCCCCGATGGCCTGTACCGAAAATACGCGGCCTATCGCGTCGGCGATCGGACCTACGCACAGCATTGTTTTGCCAACGAAGAATGGTTCATCAAGGACCCTGGAAGGGGCATTCTGCAAGCTACAAGAAAACAGCACCTGGACTATGTAAGGGACAATCCCCATGCGCCGGATCTGATGGCGATTTTCGAAAAGGCCTCGATTACATATGGTCGGGTCGACTACACGATCGTCGATGGCCGCATTCAGGTCTTCGAGATCAACACCAACCCCACCGTCCTGAGTTATCCGCCAACACCTTTCGACAAATATGATTCAATGCCCTACGCCAACATGCATGCCGATGCTCTTTTGGCGCTGCCGCATGCGCGCGACCCGTCATCGACTGCGGAACTCGATAGAACGCATTTCGAAGTTCTTGCGGTGCTGCGGCGCGAGTACCGGAAAAGGCGCAGGAAGTTGGTCGTCCGAAAAGGTTTGAGGTTTGTCCGGGACGCGGTGCTCGGCTCGAGGCACTGAGCCGTCTGCAAATCTTCGTGATACTCCCATAGTTTGGCTTGGACATTATTTCGCCGGCCACGTAACAGATCAGCGCCGAGGCGCGAATATCGGGGAGTGAACTCTTGTGACCGGCAAGGACGAGGCCGAGCTTTCCCGGCTGATGCGGGCCGCGATCGCGGGAGATGAAAGGGCTTACGCCGACTTTCTGCACCGGACGGCTGCTCTCGTTCGCGGCTTTGTCAGGCGCAAGATCGTCCACGGCGGGGTCGATCCCGAGGACGTCGTGCAGGAAACCTTGCTGGCCATTCATGTGAAACGGCATACCTGGCGCCAGGATTTGGCTGTGCTGCCCTGGGTCTACGCCATTGCGCGCTTCAAGCTGATCGACGCCTTCCGGCGGCGCGGGCGGCGTGTCGAGATCGAGATCGACGAGATCGCCGAGACCTTCGCCGAGCCGGAGGCCGAGACGGTCAGCGAGCGCGACATCAATCGGGCCCTGGACGGACTGCCGCCGGCGCAACGTTCCGTGGTATCGGCCATATCGGTCGAAGGCCGTTCCGTTGGCGAGACGGCGGCGAAGTTCGGCATCAGCGAGACGGCGGTGCGCGTGTCGCTGCATCGCGGGCTTGCCGCCATTGCCAAACGTTTCGGGGCCAAACAATTCGAGCGGGCCAAACAGTTCAAGCGGGAATGACATGAGGACCGACGATCTCATCAAGGCGCTCGACGCCGATGCCCGCAGCACGGCGATGCCGCTTGGCTCGGCCTGGTGGCTGGCCGCCGGCGCGGCGGCGGTGATTGCGGCTATAGTTTTCTGGCTGACGATCGGTCCGCGTGCCGACATCGCGACCGCCATGCACACGATGCGCTTCCTCGCCAAGTTTGTCTTCACGACCGCTCTGGCCGTCAGCGCCTTCGCCTTGATCCGGGCCCTGTCGACACCCAGTGCATCGACAAGCAGGGCGGCAGCCTGGATGGTTGCCGCACCGCTGCTGGTGATCATTGCGGTGGTTCTGGAGCTTCTTTCCGTGCCTGCGGCCGACTGGGGCGCGCGGTTGGTCGGCAGCAATATGGTTATCTGCCTGACGTCCATTCCGCTGATCGGCATCGGTCCGCTTGCCGTCTTCATAGCGGTGCTGCGCTATGGCGCGCCGACGCGGCCGGTGATTGCGGGAACGGTGGCGGGCCTGCTCGCCGGTGGGCTGGCGGCAACTTTCTATGCCGCACACTGCTTCGACGACTCGCCGCTCTTCGTCGCCACCTGGTACACGATGGCGATTGCCGTCCTCGCCGCGCTCGGCGCGCTCGGCGGGCGGCTTTTCGTACGCTGGTAGCGACGGCCCGCGAGCGGAGACCGTGATGCTCTAACGTCAAAACTCATTTCATTTCTGAACGACCTCGTTCGACCCCGTTGCGGCCCTTTCGCTCGGAGAACTTCTACGGCAAGCCCTGACCCGAAGCAGTCATTGACTGTTGAAGGCTCAATGTCCCGAAAGGGGTAGGAGACCATCATTCCACCCCAGGTAGCCGTTCTCGTTGCTGGCCACGATGGACTCTTCCGTGCGGCGCAAATACCATCGATCCAACCAGTGAGGCGATCACTTAATGGCTGATGAACGCGTCAAGCGCCGTCTTGCCGCCATCGCTGTGGCCGACGTGGTCGGCTACAGCCGAATGATGGAGGCGGATGAGGCGGGTACGCTGGCGGCACTGAAGGAGCGGCGCAAGGCAATCCTGGAGCCGATCGTTCGCGATCGCGGCGGGCGGATCGTCAAGCTTATGGGCGACGGCGTGCTGATGGAGTTCACCAGCGCGGTGAACGCGGTCGAGGCTGCAGTCGAACTACAGGCCAAAATGGCGGAGGCCAACCAATCCGTCACCGAGCACCGCCGCATATTGCTGCGTATCGGCATCAATCTGGGCGACGTGATCGGTGAGGGCTCGGACATCTATGGCGACGGTGTGAACGTTGCGGCTCGCCTCGAAGCCTTGGCAGAGCCAGGCGGGGTCTGCGTCTCGGCCAAGGTTCATGAGGAATTGCGAGGCAAAGGCAACGCTGCCTTCGAGGACATGGGCGAGGTGGAGCTCAAGAATATCGTCAGACCGGTGCGGGTTTACCGTGTGGAAACGAGTACTGGTCAAGTGGGCGGGCGGGCCGCAACGACGTCTGCTGCCAAGCCCTCCATTGCCGTTTTGCCATTCGACAATCTGAGCGGCGATCCCAGTCAACAATACCTTTCGGACGGCATCACGGAGGACATCACCACCGAATTGTCGCGGTTCAGAAATCTTACCGTCGCGGCGCGTCACGCTTCGTTCCATCTTGCCAGGATGGGCATCAACCCAATGCAGGCCGCCCGCGATCTGGGCGCGAACTACGTCATCGAAGGTAGTGTGCGGAAGGCGGGCGAGCGGATTCGCATTACTGCACAGTTGATCGACGCAAGGACAGGCAACCACGTCTGGGCGGAGCGGTATGATCGCGAATGCCACGACATTTTTGCTGTGCAGGACGAAGTCGTGGCAGCAATCGTGACGACGCTCGAGGGGCGAATGGTGGCCGCTGCTGCTCTTCAGGTGCGCAAGCGGCCAACGTCGAACTGGACGGCCTATGACTTTTTCCTGCAGGGCCGGGAGCTGGCCGACGCCAACATGGAGAAGGAGGCCGTTCCGCTTTTTTCCCGCGCGACGGCGATCGATCCCGATTTTGCGCACGCTCACGCCTGGCTGGCGATCGCTCTCCTCGGCCGCTACTGGTTCGACACCGATCCACGAACGCTGCACGAAGCGTCACTTGCCGCACAAAGAGCCATGGAGTTGGACAGCAACGATCCGACGGTCCACCACGCCAACGGCATGGTCATGGTGTGGCTCCGCGAATACGAACGGGCCGGCGTCCATTTCGACCGCGCCGTCGCTCTCAATCCGGCCGATGCGCAAATTCGCGCGGACCGAGCGAATTGGTTGCGATACGCCGGCCGGCCGGAGGAGGCTCTGGCTTCAATCGACGACGCGCTGAAGAGAACCCCGTTTTCACCACACTGGTTCTGGGTAATTCGCGCCAAAATTTTGTTGGAACTGAGGAGATATGGCGAAGTCGTAGCGGCCTTGGACAACATGCCAAAAAAGGATCACCCCGCTTGGCTCACACTGGCGGCCGCCCATGACCATCTCGGCCATGCCGCTCTCGCTGCGAATGCGCTGGCGAAGGCTCGCGAACTTAGACCCAGCATCTCATCGCGGGAACTGATCGCTGTGAATCCTTATGCTCACCGAGATGCGCTCAAACCTCTGCTCGATGGCCTGCGCAACGCCGGATTGCCGGAGTAAGTAGGCCGCCAATGGGACATTGAAAATTTACACCACGCGGCGAGTTCACCGGAACGCATGCGGATGGCTTCGCGGTCGCAAACGATAGTCCGTCCGTTGAGGTTGCGGAACACCGCGCCTCTTGCCCCGGCCGTAGGATACGCGCGGAGTGGGTGACGAATGCGGCGTTTCGCGTTCGTATCGTGAATGCCCAAAGATGGCGCTGCCTACTCGTTCCGATTGGCGAGGCGGAGGGCAGAAACCATCCATCTCGGCTATTGGCGGCATCCCGCTGATTGAGTTTTGACTCTAAAGCGGAATGCGTTTGGATTGATCCGGCATTCCGCTCTATCTTTGTTTTAGTTGCGTTTGTGCGACGCCAAGTGGTTCCTGTTGGCCGCAAAATGCTCGACGTGAAACGCTCTGCCGGGCTGGTTTGAGCCAAATCCATCGGGCTTCGGGCAAGGATCAGCCCGACGCGGTCTTCACTCAGCGCGACCGCGCGCGATGTCCGTTGGCTCGTATCGCCGGTCAGCGCGTCGGAACGGGATGCTCGCCGCGATAGTCGTAGAAGCCGCGCCCGGTCTTGCGGCCGAGCCAGCCGGCCTCGACATATTTCACCAGCAGCGGGCAGGGGCGGTATTTCGAATCCGACAGGCCGTCATGCAGCACCTGCATGATCGACAGGCAGGTGTCGAGGCCGATGAAATCGGCGAGCTGCAGCGGTCCCATCGGATGGTTGGCGCCGAGCCGCATGGCGGTGTCGATCGCGTCGACCGAGCCGACCCCCTCATAGAGCGTGTAGATCGCCTCGTTGATCATCGGCAGCAGGATGCGGTTGACGATGAAGGCCGGAAAATCCTCCGAGACGGTGATCGTCTTGTCGAGATGGTTCACATAGGCCTTTGCCGCTTCGAAGGTCTGGTCCTCGGTGGCGATGCCGCGCACCAGTTCGACCAGCTTCATCAGCGGAACCGGATTCATGAAATGGATGCCGATGAAACGCTCCGGCCTGTCGGTCTGCGCGGCGAGACGTGTGATCGAGATCGACGAGGTGTTCGTCGCCAGGATGGCTTCGGGATTGAGCTGCGGACAGAGTTGGGCGTAGATCTTGCGCTTGACCGTCTCGTCCTCGGTCGCCGCTTCGATCACCAGATCGGCACCCGCAAGGTCGGCCATGGTGGGCGCTGCCGAAATGCGCGCCATCGCGTCATTGCGCAGCTTTTCCTCAAGTTTGCCGGAGCCGACCTGGCGGGCCATGTTGCCGCTGATCGTGGCGATGCCCTTTTCGATGCGGTCGGGTGAGATGTCGTAGACCAGCACTTTGTAGCCCGCAAGCGCGGACACATGGGCGATGCCGCCACCCATCTGGCCCGCGCCGATGATGCCGATCGTCTCGATCTTGCTCATTACACCGATCCCGTCAAAAGGCCTTTGCGGCCTGCTTTTTGTGCGGTGCAAACTAAAAGGGCGGGGTGACTTCGTCTACCCCACCCCTCACTATTTAATACGCTTTGCCAGATAGCGTCAAAGCGCCTTTTGCAGTTCCGGCATAATGACGAAAAGGTCGCCGACGAGACCGTAGTCGGCGACCTGGAAGATCGGCGCTTCCTCGTCCTTGTTGATGGCGACGATGACCTTGGAATCCTTCATGCCGGCGAGGTGCTGGATGGCGCCGGAGATGCCGACGGCGATGTAGAGATCGGGGGCCACCACCTTGCCGGTCTGGCCGACCTGCCAATCGTTCGGCGCGTAGCCGGCGTCGACAGCGGCACGAGAGGCGCCGACGGCGGCGCCGAGCTTGTCGGCGACCGGCAGGATGACCTCCTGGAATTTCTCCGAAGAGCCCAGCGCGCGGCCGCCCGAGATGATGATCTTGGCCGAAGTCAGCTCCGGACGATCGGTCTCGGAAAGCCTGTTCTCGACGAAGATCGACAGGCCGGGATTGGCCGCCGCCTGGACCGTCTCCACCGGGGCGGAACCGCCCTCGGGTGTGGCCTGGAAGGAGGCAGTGCGCACGGTGATGACCTTCTTGGCGTCGCTCGACTGCACCGTCTGGATGGCGTTGCCGGCATAGATCGGCCGCTTGAAGGTGTCTGACGACACCACTTCGATGATCTCGGACACCTGCGCGACATCGAGCAGAGCCGCCACGCGCGGCGCGACATTCTTGCCCGACGAGGTCGCCGGCGCGATGATCGTGTCATAGGCACCGGCTATGCTGACGACGAGCGCCGCCAGCGGTTCGGCGAGGCGCTCGGTGAGCTCGTCGGCTTCGGCGAGCAGCACCTTGCCCACGCCCTTGAGCTTGGCGGCGGCGTCCGCTGCCGGCTTGGCACCCTTGCCGGCGACCAGCACATGCACGTCCGAGCCGACCTGCAGTGCTGCCGAAAGCGCCTTGGCGGTCTGGTCGGAAAGTGTCGCATTGTCGTGTTCGGCAATCAGAAGAATTGTCATCTCTCTATTCCTTGATCCACTTCAGTGGGGACGTCTCAAATTCATGTCAGGCCGAGTCGAAAACGGTTGGGTTCGAGAACCGGAGCGGAGCGTACTTCAGTACGTGAGCACCGGAAGCGGAGAACCCTGCCGTTTGCAGGCCGGCATCACATGAATTCCTACAACACGCCGGCTTCGTTCTTCAGCTTATCGACCAGCTCGGCGACGCTCTTGACCTTGACGCCCGCCTTGCGGCCGCTCGGCTCCTCGGTCTTGATCACCTTCAGCCGCGGCTTGACGTCGGCGCCATAATCGGCGGGCGATTTCTCGTCGAGCGGCTTCTTCTTGGCCTTCATGATGTTGGGCAGCGAGGCGTAGCGCGGCTGGTTGAGGCGAAGGTCGGCGGTGACGATCGCCGGCATCTTCAGCTCCACCGTCTGCAGGCCGCCATCGACCTCGCGCGTCACCTTGGCCTTGTCGCCATCGATAACGATCTTGGAAGCGAAGGTGCCTTGCGCCCAGCCGAGAAGTGCGGCCAGCATCTGGCCGGTCTGGTTGGAATCGTCGTCGATCGCCTGCTTGCCGAGAATGACGAGACCCGGCTGTTCCGCCTCGACCACGCCCTTCAGCACCTTGGCGACACCCAGCGGCTCGGTCTGCTCGTCGGTCTTGACCAGAATGGCACGGTCGGCGCCCATGGCGAGTGCGGTGCGCAAGGTCTCCTGCGCCTGCTGCGGCCCGATCGAGACAACGATGATCTCTTCGGCCTTGCCGGCCTCCTTCAGCCGGATCGCCTCTTCGACCGCGATCTCGTCGAACGGGTTCATCGCCATCTTGACGTTGGCGAGTTCCACCGCCGAACCGTCAGCTTTCACACGAACCTTCACATTCGCATCCACAACCCGCTTCACGGGCACAAGGATCTTCATTTGCCTGTCACCTCTTTCACGATAGCAACCTCTTCCAAGATAAATTGAGCGCGCTATAGCAGCGTACGCCCCTTCAGAGTTGTCGAAAGCCGACATTCCGGGCGGAATTCTAGTCTCCGACCGCCTAGTGTGGGAAAGCTTCCGTAGTTGCGGCGACCCCGCACGTCAATATCTGGGGCGCGCGCAAATCATCCGCGACGCACTCAAATCGGTTCAGTCCGGACTGGAGGCGCTTCCCCGTCCCCAGCGCGGCGCCGGCTGCGCCGGCAGCGGGTCGCTTGGCGTCGGCTCTGCGGCAACAGGCACCTGGCCGGCGACCACCACTGCCTCTTCGTCCGCGCCGGCAAGCAGTGGTACGGCGCGGTTGCGCAAGATGAGCACCAGCACGGCCCCGGCGATGATGCCGCCGACATGGCAGGCCCAGGAAACCTGATCCTCGCCGCCGGCCGCGAACATCACGATCTGGAACAAGATCCACAGGATGAGCGGTATGAAGGCCGGGATGCGCAGCGGGATGCGGGCGAAGGCCAGCACCCATACCTTCACCCTGGGGTAGAGGATCAGATAGGCGGCGACCACGCCGGCGATGGCGCCAGAGGCGCCAATCAGCGGAACCTGCGAATCCCAGGCGATCAGACCCTGGAAGAAGGCCCCGGCGATGGCGCAAAGCAGGTAGAAGACGAGAAAGCGGACATGGCCGAGCGCGTCTTCGACATTGTCGCCGAACACCCAGAGGAACAGCATGTTGCCGCCGAGATGGAAAATATCGGCGTGCAGGAAGGAATAGGTGACGTAGCTCAGGCTCTCGGGGATCACGACAAACTGTGGGGCGAGCTCGACGCTGTCGTGGACGACCGACGGGATGAAGCCGAGGCCCAGCACAGCAGCGTTGGAAAACTGCTCGCCGCCAAGCGCGGTGGCGAAGTAGATGAGCGTGTTGAGCGCGATCAGGCTGATCGTCACATATTGCAGCTTGATGTGGCGCAGCCTGTTGGTGTCGTAAAGCGGGATGAACATCGGACCCCCTCCCGCCTCGGCAGATTCAGCGGTTCTTGCCGGGAACCCATAGCACGTCGGCGTTTCCATTGTCATTGACCGCGCGCGCGGCGACGAACAGAAAGTCCGACACGCGGTTGATGTATCTTATCGCCTCGCGGTTGACATGCTCGCCTGGGCCCTGCGTCAACGCCACCATGATGCGCTCGGCCCGCCGGGCCACCGTGCGGGCGAGGTGAAGGGCAGCCGCCGCCGGCGTGCCGCCGTTGAGCACGAAGGATTTGAGCGGCTGCAGATCCTTGTTGAGCAAGTCGATGTCCTTTTCGACACGGTCGGTCTGCACTGCGGTGATGCGCAGCGGCTCATAGCCGAGCGGCTTGCCGTCGTCCGGCACGGCCAGATCGGCGCCGAGGTCGAAAAGGTCGTTCTGGATGCGGCCGAGCATCGCGTCGATCGCCGGATATGTTGCCGCGGTGTGGATGCGAGCAATGCCGATGCAGGCATTGGCTTCGTCGATCGTGCCGTAGGCGTCGATGCGCAGATCGGATTTCAGCCGCCGTTCGCCGGTGCCAAGGCCGGTGGTGCCGTCGTCGCCGGTGCGGGTGTAGATCTTGTTGAGCTTGACCACGCTCAGCCTCCTGAAATCGCGGGTCGCCTTATTTGCGGGTGAACCAGACGGCCAGCATGATCAGCACCAATGCCACGAACTGCAGCAAGACGCGCGTCTGCATCAGCTTGTTGGAGGTCATGGCGGAGCCGCCGCGCATCATGTTGATGAGGCCGCGGATCAGCACGATCACCACGGCGACCATGACGAGGACAGCGAGGATGTTGAAGACGGTTGCCATAGTGAGTTTCCAGTCGATTGCGTTCAGGCGCGTTTGGCAAGCAGGCGATAGAGCATCGCTGCCGGCAGAATGCGTTTGAGGATCACGCCGATCCTGGCCGGCACCGTTACCACATAATGCGGTCGCGGGCGCCGCGACAGAAGCGCATGGCGCAAGGCCGCATGAACCACCTCCGGCCCGGGCTTCAGCCGTGATGTGCTGCCGCCAGCCCGCAGGCGCTGCAACTGCGCCTCGTAGGCGAGGCGGTGCACGGAATTCTCATGATCGATATTCCTGAGAAACCATACAAGCCCGTTGCTGGCGATCTTCGATGTCACCGGCCCCGGCTCGATCAGCGAGACATGGATGCCGCTGCCCTGGAGTTCCTGACGCATGCACAGCATCAGCCCTTCGATCGCGTGCTTGGATGCCGAATAGGCGCCGCGAAAGCGCAGCGGCGCCAAGCCGAGGATCGAGGAGCAATG
Source organism: Mesorhizobium sp. M6A.T.Cr.TU.017.01.1.1 (assembly GCF_004023115.1). Lineage (NCBI taxonomy): Bacteria > Pseudomonadati > Pseudomonadota > Alphaproteobacteria > Hyphomicrobiales > Phyllobacteriaceae > Mesorhizobium > Mesorhizobium sp. M6A.T.Cr.TU.017.01.1.1. The sequence goes on along the minus strand of NZ_RZTA01000043.1, from coordinate 18,920 downwards.
GACGAGACGGCCATGTCCCTGGCGGCGCATCACCGGCACGACACGACGGGTGAGGTCATGCCAGCCGAAGACATTCGCCTCGAATTGCTCCCTGAGTGCTGCGACCGGCAGGTCCTCGACTGCGCCGGGCTGTGCGTAGGCGCCGTTGTTGAACAGGGCATCGAGCCGTCCGCCCGTCCGCTCCAGCACCGACGCCACCAGCGTCTCGATCGATACGGGTTCGCGGTAGTCCAGATAGAAGGCCTCGATGCCATCGGCTTCGAGGGCAGCGATATCCTCTGGCTGACGTGCCGTCGCGAAGACCCGCCAGCCTTCCGCCTTCAGCGCCCGGGCGCAATAGGCGCCTATCCCGGAAGAAGCACCGGTGACGATGATGGTGCGCAACGCTTCTCCAGGAGGAAGCGTGGTTTGACCTAGGCTTGCCATTTGCCGCAATCCCTTCCCATATTCGCGGCGTCGAGACAATCGAAGGGAACGCGGTTCTTGTTGCGGAAGATCGTAGCCCTCAAACGCGTGCTCTATGACGCGCTCGGCCATTTCAACGCGGACGATGGCTGGGCGATGGCCAGTCATCTGGCGATCACGGCGCTGATGGCGCTTTTCCCTTTTCTGATTTTCGCCACGACACTGGCCAGCTTTTTCGGCGCACAGGCTTTTGCCGACACGGCCGTGCATCTCGTCTTCGACACCTGGCCCGAGCAGATCGCCAAGCCGATCGCGCGCGAAGTGCTCAATGTGCTTACCGTGCGGCGCACCGACCTGCTGACATATGGCGTGCTGCTCGCCGCCTTCTTCGCCTCGAACGGCATAGAGGCGCTGCGCACCTCGCTCAACCGCGCCTACCGCGTCTCCGAAACGCGCGGCATCATCTATCGCCGGGTGCAGAGCATCGTCTTCGTGCTGATCGCCACGGCGGGTTTTCTGGTGATCAGCGTGCTCGTGGTCTTCGCGCCCTTGCTGGCGCGGCTGGCAGAGACCAATTTCGAATGGATAAAACCCTATATGGGCACGATCACGCTGTGGCGTTACATCATCGCCTCCGTCGTCATCGTCGGTGGCCTGTTCGCGGTGCATTACTGGCTGCCTGCGGGCAAGCGCCGCTTCGTCTCGATCATACCGGGCATCATCTTCACGCTGATTGCCTGGCTCATCGGGTCGACCATCTTCGCCGCCTACCTCGACCGTTTCTCGTCCTATGTGACAACCTATGCCGGCCTTGCCTCGATCATGATCGCGGTCGTCTTCCTCTACATCGTCTCGGCGATCTTCATCCTCGGCGGTGAGCTCAATGCCGCGATCAGCCGCTATCTGGAGGCACGCGCCCGCGTTGGCTGATTCTTAGTTGGCTGAGCGGTTGCCAGCCCGACGCCGAGCGTCGCGATCGCCATGCCGACGATCTGAACCAGGCTCAACTGCTCGTCGAACAATATCCAGGCGATGACCGCGGTGACGGCCGGGACCAGATAGAACAGCGAAGCGACTTTCGACATCTCGCCGTCGCGGATCATCACCATCAAGAGGAAGATGGCGCCGATCGACAGAACCAGCACCAGCCATGCCATGGCAAAGATCAGCTCGCCATTGATGACGACGGTGCGTGTCTCGAAGGCGAGCGAAGCCAAGGCCATGACCGATGCACCGCCGACATATTGCCATTTGGTGGCCGCCACGAGATCGCCGCCGGAGGCGAAGCGCTTCTGCCAGATCGTGCCGGCGCTCATTCCAAGCACCGAGACAAGCGCGGCAGCAAGCGTCTCAGTCGTCACGCCGCCGCCGAGTGCGCCGAGCTTCGGCCAGAGCACGATGACCACACCGATCAGGCCGATGCCGAGACCGGCCCAATGGCGCGGCAAGATGGCTTCGCCGAGGAATCTGCCGGCGAGTACCGCCGTGATCAGCGGCTGCAGCCCGACGATCAGGGCCGAAAGCCCGGCCGGCATGCCCTTGTGGATGGCCCAGAAGACGCCGCCGAGATAGACGCCATGCATCAGGATGCCGGCGCCGGTGGCGTGCAGCGCCTCGGCGCGGGTCGCTCTCTTCGAGCCGAGCACGACCATCAGAACGGCCAGCAGGATCGCCGCCAGAACGAAGCGCGCGGCGAGGAAGGTGAAGGGTTCCGCCCATGGCATGGCGTAACGCGCGCCAATGAAGCCGGTCGCCCACAGGACGACGAAAGAGGCGGGGATGAACCGCTTGATGCTGTGCATTTTCGGGAGGCTGCCGCGTGTTCGGTGAAGCGCTTACTACGGGACTGCTCTAATGCGGTTCAACCCGGCAGGCAAAACGAAACGGTTGATCCATTGGCTCATCCGAATTGAAGCGGAGTGCAATTTACCCCTTCTCGGAGTAGGTGCCCGAAATTATCGATACTTTTTATAAGGAATATGGTTGCGTTTATCGATACATTGTGGCATAAACAGCCCTTGCTAAGCCGACGCAACCCAAAGGGGCGCCCAATGCACCAGATAAATCGAGCTATCGCCGTTCTTACTTTTAAGAGTCGCGAGCATATTCTTAGTGTGGGAGGCACGTGTTCGTGGGCGCTTAACCGAGCCCACGCTCGAAAGTATGACTTTGCAGTATGTACTCGAAACGCCAACACGCGGTCGGCCGAAGGGCCTGAGTCGCACGGCGCCGCCTTCCTAATTGGCCGAATCTCCGACGTCGTGACCTCACCCGAAAATCCGGATCGCTGGTTGCTCCAGTTCTCCGAGTACGCGGAAGTCGCCATCCCAAATACGTGGGGTAAAGGCTGGAGAAATCCTGTTCGCTACACCACGCTCGAAGACCTCGGAATTGATGTCAACGGTCTGGTATTCCAGCCAATGCCTGAACCAACCCCTGGGAGTGAGGTTGGAACAGCCCAAAGCGGAGCTGCTTCCGAGGAAGGCGGCCAGCCTTTGAAACTCACGATAGCTGAGGCCAAAGAGGGGCTATCTGCGATGTTCGGCGTCCCGGTTGAGGCCGTTGAAATTACCATCCGAGCATAAAATGTGGGCGCCGTATGCTCACCAAAACAACACCCTTGCACACGGACATACGGCGGGAAGACAGAGTTTCCCGCCGCCCTATTTGGCTTAATCGTCGTCCTCCGCGCTCATTTGCTCCTCCTCCTCCGGGGGGAAGAACTGATCAAACGCTTGCCGGGGGGGCTTCCTATACGTCCTAGCGACGCGGGTCTCAATGCACGGGAATATGTCGTCGAGATCGATGACGACGAGCCCCTTCTCTAATGCCCGATCCTGCAACTTTTCAAGCGTGGCAGCATGGAGCTTTTCGACTCCAAGGGCTTGCTTGAGCTGTGCACGCGTAATCGCAAAACGCCCCCGGTCTTTTCCGCGAAATTCTGCCTCGTAGACCTCCTCCCGCAACACCCTTGCCACCTCTTCCAGCTTCTCCTCAGTCACGAACGCCATTCCTTGCTCCTTCTGACCCTGAGATACGATTTTTCGTACTATGGTTCTATTTTTCTATCCTGATGCAATCATTTGGTCAATAAACAATGTCTATAGCTCAAAAAAACATATCTATGGAGCAATGAAATGATCCTGACCGACTCTAAAAGAGCTCGGTTGTTGCTAGATGGCGGCCGCAAGCGTGGTATTCGCCGGCGCATCCCGGCCCGGCCAAGCCGCAGAGTCGACGCGACAGCCTAGCCGAGCGTCCAGTCCGGGGTTACAGGTTCCGGCGGCGAGAAACCAACCATTTGCCTGATGTCATCTGGCGAGGCGCCCGTCCTGCGCAGTGCTGCCAATCCGGTATCCCCAAGACTCTTCGAGAGCTTTCGTCCGTCCGGGCCGAGGACGAGACGATGATGGAAGTAGCTTGGTTGGGGCAGGCCGAGAACCTCTTGGAGCAGGCGCTGCACGCCGGTGGCGGAATAGAGGTCTTGCCCGCGCACCACATGGCTGATGCCTTGCAGCGCGTCGTCGACGACGACGGCGAGATGATAGCTGGTCGGGATTTCACGGCGCGCCACGATCACGTCGCCCCAGTCCTGCGGCCGGGCGTCTACCGCGCGCGTTGCGGAAAGCCTCTCATCGGAAAATTCCAGCCATGACAGCTCCGTGCCGACGCGTGCCATCGCAGCGCCGATGTCCAGCCGCCAGGCGAACGGCGCATTCTCGGCCATCCGTCGCTTGCGTTCCCTAGTCGGCAATGCCTTGTCGATGGCGGGATAGAGCGGCACGCCGTCCGGGTCCCGTGGCCAGTCGCGGCCGCGCTTTTCGCTATCGGCAATGAAGGCGCGGATCTCGCCACGGCTCATGAAGGCCGGGTAGACGAGCTCTTCGCGAATCAGCCGATCGAGCGCCGCCCGATAGTCCGCGAAATGCTCGGACTGACGGCGCACCGGTTCTTCCCAGCCGAGCCCGAGCCATTTCAGATCGCGAAAAATGCCGGCCTCGAATTCCGGCGTGCAGCGCGTCGTGTCGATATCCTCGATGCGCAGCAACAGGCGCCCGGCCGCTGCCCTCGCCAATTTCTGATTGAGCAGCGCCGAATAGGCGTGGCCGAGATGCAGTTCGCCATTCGGGCTCGGCGCGAAGCGGAATGTCAGGAGTGTCATCCTTTGGCGGCAATCGGGTTGTGCGGCGCTTTCGCCAGTTGCTACTTTGAGCCTGATTACATCTGCCATTTTGCGCTGGGAACAAGCAGACATGCAACGCATCGCCACGCTCGACGACATCTCGCAAGGGCTCGACGCGCTTTGTCTGCTCGACCCGCGCCTCACAAAGGTGCGCGGCATGGCCGGTGAGGTGCCGCTTCGGCTCTCCGAGCCGGGGTTCAGAAGCCTTGCCTCGATCATCGTCTCGCAGCAGGTTTCCCGCGCCAGCGCCGACGCCATATTCGGGCGGCTGACAAAACTCGTCGATCCATTGACGCCGCAAGCCATCCTTGCCGCCGACGAAGCCATCTTTCGCGAGGCCGGACTGTCGCGGCCAAAGCAGCGCGGCCTGATCGCCGTGGCCCAGGCGGTGGCCGACGGCCTCGACCTCGATCATCTCTGCCTGCTCGATGCCACAGATGCGATCACAGCCATGACCAAAGTGTCGGGCATCGGCCCGTGGACGGCAGAAGTCTATCTTTTGTTCGCCGCCGGCCACCCCGACGTCTTCCCGGCACGCGACGTTGCCCTGCAGAGCGCGGTCGGCCACGCGCTCGGCATCGACCCGCGTCCGCCCGAGAAAACGCTGCTCCAGCTCGCCGAATCATGGAGCCCGTGGCGAGGTGTCGCATCGCGGCTTTTTTGGGCCTATTATCGCGAATTGAAGGGCAGGGACGCTGCACCCCCTGCCTAAATCCGCAAAAAAGCATGAAAATCATCCAGTTTTGGCGCTTCGTTTGATCGACAAGCCGCTTCACATCCCTGTCATGTCGGGCTTACAGTATCCGCGCCGACCGGTTGTAGAGCCAAGGAGGTCAATGACGTGACGGTTGCCGTGTCTCCGGATGGGCTTCCAGCGCTGGTGCTGAACGCGGATTACCGTCCGCTCAGCTATTACCCTCTGTCGCTCTGGTCGTGGCAGGATGCGATCAAGGCGGTGTTCCTCGAGCGGGTGAACATCGTCGCCGAATACGAGCACGCCGTGTCGTCGCCGACCTTCTCGATGAAGCTGCCGAGCGTCGTCAGCCTGAAGGCCTATGTGAAGCCATCGCGGCATCCGGCCTTCACCCGCTTCAACGTGTTCCTGCGCGACCGATTCCAGTGCCAGTATTGCGGCACGCCGGAGGATCTGACCTTCGACCATGTCATTCCCCGCCATCGTGGCGGCGCGACGACGTGGGAGAACGTTGTCGCCGCCTGCTCGCCCTGCAATCTGAGGAAGGGCGGCATGATGCCGGCGCACGCCAAGATGTGGCCGCTGCAGAAGCCGTTTCAGCCGACGGTGCATGATCTGCACAACAATGGCCGTCTGTTCCCGCCCAACCATTTGCATGAAAGCTGGATGGATTATCTCTACTGGGATGTCGAACTGGAACCTTGAGATCATCCGATAATTCGGGAGGCTGGCCGTCTGAAGCGATTGTCTGCGCTTCCGGTGCTCACGGACTTAAATGTCCGCTCCGCTCCGGTTCTCGAAAATCACTTCATACGACTCAGCCTGCCGAATTCTTGAACGATCTCGCGTCGGCTCAGTAGCTCAGTCGCGGGCGAAGGCACTACGGAAAGCGATGATCGCCAGGACAAAGCTGGCGATGGCGTTCCAGCCGGCCAGTGACAGGCCAAGAATGCGCAGTGCCGCCTTGTCGCAGGAGGGCGGCACGAATTTGTCGAGCGCGTCGAGCACGCCCTTGCCGCCGGTGTCCACCGGTCCGGCAGCCGCCGCACAATCGGTCGGTCCCGGCCACCACGCCCATTCGACGCCGGAATGATAGACGCCGAGATAGACGCCGTAGACCATCAGCAGGCCGCCGACGGCCAGCAGGCCGCGTGTCAGCCAGGTAGGCCAGCGCAGCGCCGACGACAGCACTGCAAGCAGCATCAGCGGCACGCCGATGTAGTAAGGGGTGCGTTGCTCCAGGCAGAGCTTGCAGGGGATGTAGCCGCCGAGATGCTGGAAGGCCAGCGCCGAGCCGACGGTGGCGGCCATGGCGACGGCGAGAAACAAGGCCGTCCGCGTGCGCTGGCGTCCAGTGTCGGCATTCACGGTCGCTGTCATCGATCTACCGTCCATTCTCGCTCAGAGCAAAGGATGGTTCAATTTGAACATCCTTGCTCTAGAAGGCGTATTTGACGACGATATAGAGCGAAATCAGGGCAGCGGCGGCAGCGCCCGCGATCAGGCCAAGGCGCTTTTCGATGAATTCGCGGATCGGTTCGCCATAGCGGCGCAGCAGCCAGGCGAGAAAAAGGAAGCGGGCGCCGCGCGCCACGATCGCCAGCACGATGAACAGCAGGAGATTGACGCCGATCACGCCGGACAGGATCGTCACCACCTTGATCGGCGGCAGATGGGCGAGGCCGGAGGTGATCAGCATCAGGATGATGAAGCCGATGCCCGACGAGACGCGCAGCGCCTCGAAGTCGTCATACTTGCCGTAGAATTCGAGGATCGGCCGCGCCACCGTGTCGTAGGCATAGTGGCCGATGTACCAGCCGGCGATGCCGCCCAGAACGGATGCCAGGGTGGCGATCAGCGCGTAGCGATAGGCGCGATCGGGCCGCGACAGCGCCATTGGCAGGTACAGCACGTCGGCCGGCACCAGGAACACCGAGCTTTCGACGAAAGCAATGAAGGCCAGCCACCATTCGGCGGATTTCTTTGCCGCCAGCGACAAGGTCCAGTCGTAAAGTCCGCGAAGCATTGGCACTCCTAATGCACGTCGCCCAAAATGCTCAGCGGTTTTGGGGTAACAATGCATAAAAACAAAGACCAAAAGCGCGCCACATGAATCTCTCCAGACGCGACGCGCTTTAATGCGCCGCCTGTCTAGAAAGATTTTTCGCGCCGCACAATGGCCGCAGCTTCACGAAATCGAAAGGCTGTGGTCGAGCGAAGGCCGCATGCCGGGAATTGGCCAGTTGACGAACAGGCCTCCGACCGTATAGTCCGCGCCCATCCAGGCCGCCCGGCCTGAGCCCCTATGGCGGAATTGGTAGACGCGCTCGACTCAAAATCGAGTTCCGCAAGGAGTGCTGGTTCGATCCCGGCTAGGGGCACCAATTTCATGCTGAAAACGGTTTAATTCCAGTATGATACAAGAACTTTATGGATGTCCATCCACCCGAAAATCCACCTTAGAATGCTTCGTTGCCGCCCTGCGGGGGCCGCGTCCCAGCCTGTGCCATCGCCCGCCTGGGCGAAGGCATGATCAGCCCTCAGACTTGCAGGCGGCATCAAAATTGTCCGATTGGTCGCGCTTAGTCTCAAGCGCGATCGCCCTGGATAGATTCGCCTTCGGTAAAATCGCGGAATAGGATTGGGGAGCGCATCAGTCACAGGGAAGGGGGTGGCCATGCCAATGCGTTGGACGGACGACGAATACCCCTCCCGTGCCGCAAATGGGGACCGGCCCCTCCCTGTCCGTTTGCTGTGGCAAATCATGAAACGGTCGGTGCTGCCTTAAAATTCGCCGCCGAGAAGTTCCTTTACGAGCTTCACCGTGCCAGCGCGATCAGCCGTCGACCAACCTTGGGGATGGCGGGTGACCACTGCATAGCCATGCCCGCCGTCACTCCAAAGTTTGGTCCATTCGCCGCCGGCACCGCTCGGTAGCAAACGATAACCAAGTCCCTCGAGCAGCGCCTGGATGGAGCCCCTGGCGAACTCAGACGTGACAAAGAGAGTTACGCGTGGCTTGAAGACAATGATTTCTTCCTTGAGCGCCTGAACGTGCGCGGCGGCCACCGTGCCCCAAAATGTGAGTGAAGGGGGGCGGGAGCCATCGCCCTGGTCCATTTTGCAAACGTTTGTCCATGCAAGAGAATGACGTGAGCGATCGAACAGCTCAGCAAACTGCCAAAAGGCAGACTTGTTATGGCGCTCAATCATCCACCTCGTTGAAGCTGCGATATTGGATGTTTGATCCGAGCCTGAACCGACCTTCGTGCCAAGTGGACCGGCACTCTTGCCGACATAAAGTAGCGCTCGTCTTCCGCCGCGCTCATAACCGGGGCCACTAGCAGGCGCGAAAACGCCACGTGGCGATAATCCCGCATTTGCGAGCTTTTCGTTGCATTCGGTGAGCCGCGACCAGGTATGTGCGCTAATTGGAAGGCCGTACAATGTGCTTCTCCAGTTTGACAGCTAAATAGACTCTACCCCGTTTTGGGGCGATAAGCTCATTTCCGGCTGCAGCAGGGGTGTGCGATGGTCAACGATGATGATGAGGAAAAGGCTTGGAGATATGTGGGGAGATTTCTCCAGGACTTCGCCAGACTTGAAGTTCAAATCGACGAACTCTTTAGAGCTGTCTTTGGCCTCAATGATTGGGGTGCCTTGCTGCTTCAGAAAGCCCTACACATTGGTCAGAAGATCAATCTCACTGAAACTGGCGTAGGGTACCAGGGACTAGACTACAATGACATCTTTAACCGGGTGCGGCGTCATCAGCAGCTACGCAACGTAATTGCACATTGCTACTTCAACGGTGAGAAGTTGGCCGGCGGTATCGATTTCCTTCACTATGAAGCAGGGACAGGGAAGTTGAAATCGCTACCTGGAAATGATGGTGACACTCTTCTCCAATACGTCACTCTGGATGCATTGCACGAAGAAGCATCCCGTCTGACGTTGCGGCTGGAGGAGGCTGTCAAGGAGTGCACCCCTCAACAATTTGACGGTCATGAAGATGTGCGGCGGGCAATCGTTGCCGCTCTGGATTTTGGCAGAAAGCAACATAGTTCCCTTCCCAGTCAGGAGGACACGGGCTCAAGATGAGGAGGGGTAGCGGTGAGAATTGCTGCCCTATGATCGCGATAAGATTGGTAGACGGATCTTGCTGCAAATTCGGACTGGCCCCTCCCAACGCGTTTCGCTCAGGAAAATCAAGGAACCCTTGCGATGCTTCCTGAGATATACGGTCTAGACTCTATGTGAGCCGGCGCCGCCGGGCGTTGAGACCGTACACATGAAGGTGCTCCGCCCAGCTACCAACGACCCACCGCACCTGGCCCGTTAGTCTGATGCACATGGACACAAGGCTGTCGCATAGTTGGCACGCTCGCCGGTATAGGCGCACCCGTCAGGCGTGAAGGGGCACTGTCCGGTCATTTGTCGGTCACGACAACGCCATCAGCTGGCTTCGGCGCGTGGTAGCGTCGCCTCTCCTATGACGGTTTCTTGTTTGCGTTCTGTTGTTTCTGATATTCTTCGTACATGATTGCCGTGATAGCGGCGGTCGAGTATTTCATGATCGTTGTACGTAGCTGGCCTTGGTACAAAGTCACCTGTGCGGGCTTGACGCCGGCCTTCTTGAGTTCCGCGCCGAACTTGTCCATGTAATCGCCGCAAGCGTCGTCAACGGTTGCCCCGACGTCAACGCGTTCGGGGCTGCTTAGGTTCTGCGCCATGGTCTTCACGGTACAACTGCGGTAGCCCTTGATTGTGCTGGTGATGGAGGCGGCGTCCGTGCCGCCGCTGGTAGTTGAACAACCAGCAAGCGCAACCAGTCCTACAAGTGCAGAAAGAGTCTTTTTCATTTATGCACTCCCTTCTATGGTCGCGTGTGACAACGCGCCCCTCTTCTGGGTTACTTTACTTCACCTAGATGTCCTTCATCGGGTTGATGACCCCGTCGTCCAGCCACTTCTGGAAATCTTTCTTGACAGCGTCTCCCACGTTGCCCACACGCTCACGGGCGCCCCAGATACCTTGCTTGAGGTTCAGCATGACGTCGGCCGCCTTATCTGATAATTCCTGCGTCTCGGCGGTGCCGCTTCCGAACGTGTCGTTGATCCAAGCACCTAAAGTGCGCTTGGCGGCGTTGTTGGCCATCCCTTTGGCGACGCCCTTCTGCACTTCCCGCGTGTCATCATCCGTCCAACCGACGTTCTGCTTGAACTTACCCCATGTCGTGCTGTCGGCCGCCAGCTTCGCGGCGTTCTCGGTTTCAATCTGTTGTTTGACTTGATGTCGGCGGAAAGCGTCGAGCTGCCGGAGTCTGAGTTCCTCGGCTGACGGCTGGATTGGCGCGTAAGTCGTCGGCCGCGTGTGAGGCATGGTCGGGCGCCATTTGCCCTGCGTGGACTGCGATGGCTGGCGCGGTTGTGGGTTCTTAGTTGCCTGTTGGATTACTTGACCCAATAGGCCAATTCCTACACCGATGAGGGCTGCCTCACCGGCGTCCAGCCCGCCGCCACCACCCCCGCCGCTCGGTACGGAGGGGATATAAACATTGGCGCCGCCTGATGATGGGGGAGGAGCGCGACATGCCCCCGGGTTCTGTTGGCAGTACCGACCGTCGTTGAAGGCGTCTTGGGCGTAGGAGTGATGAATCGTCGACATTGTTAGGGCGACGACTAGCCCTGTTGCACGTTTCATGGCCTTTCCCTCCCTTATAGTGTCCACGTCTCTGTTGCGGTGCGTCCCATTTTCCTCTCCTGGTTTAGTCCTGAGTTTCCCGTTCTCTTCTGGGTGAGCGTGCTCACGGCGACTGCGACCAGCGCGGCGATGACGACGGATATGGCGGACGGCGTGCCATGCCTCACGGCGATAGTTGTGGCCAAGCTGCCGGCGGTGTCCGGTTACCGGCTTGTTCAGACGCTCAAAAGTAGAGTGGCGCCCATAATTATCCCTTTCGCGTGAAAACAAGTTGCTTTCAGGCGATCTACGATGCGCAGAAGTCGAAGGGTCCCACAGATGCTAATGGCGTATTTCAGCATCCTCTAAGATGTGGCCGATGTAAAGTCCCTCATTCCGGCTTTCAACCTGGAAGGCTCTAGACCTGTCGGCCTGCACGGACCGCCAAACGCGGCGCCGCCAATAAGGTCCTGGCTGATAGCGCCATTTGCTGTCCATGCAGGAAAGGAGAAAACTCTGCTGCGCTTTATCGGCTAGGGAACTCTGAAGGGGTGGCCCTCCCATGCCGCAAATCGGGACCGCCCCCTCCTAGCCTCAGAAACAGCCACCACCAAGCGCAACGGTATCTGCCGGCTTCCACACTGGCCAAATGCCGCAAGCCACTGTGCGGCCTTTTCTCGGGTCACTAAGCTGGCTCGCCGTAGCCGGTCACTTGCTCTGTCGCATGAGTGTACGGGTTTTCCCTTGAGAAAGTACCTGTGATGCATGGTCTAGACCGTTGAGTGGATGCCGCCTGGTCCGGACCGACCCAGGCCTTTCCCGACACCGTCGGACCCCCGTAGCTCAGGTCGCTTTTACATCGGCCCCGGCACCATCTTGGTCGGCTGCTCCGGCATCGGAAACGCGTAATTTTCGCATTTCACGTCGGGATTCGTCGGACTGAACATTCCGAGCGGGTTGTCCTTGAACAGCCAGGCGTGAAGATCGTAATGATGGAACTCCGCCGGAATGAGCGGATAGTGCCCTTCCATCGGCCCCTGGAACGTCTGTCCAAAGAGTTTCGGCGGCTCCTTGGTGTCAGGCGTCAACGGTACAAGCCATTCCACGGCCACCAGGCGCAAGCCGCCGTCGACCGGCTCATAGATAAGCACATTGGGGCGCGTCGGATCTGGTGTCGGGCTGACGCTCCCGACGTTGACGAAATGAATGCCCATCGCGCCCTTCGGGTAATCCATAGCTCCAGCCACTTTTTCGCCGCTGTAATAAACGCATCCGACCGTCGACAGATAGAGGTCGCGGATGGCGGCCCTGTAGTCTTCGTACTTGGTTAGCGATTCTTTCAGGGCATCGATCTCGGCCTTGTCAGGCTCGGCGGCCTGAGCTGCGGCCGCGGTCAGACAGCCGCCAACAAGGCCGATCAAAGCGAGAACACTGCGACGCCTGAAGTGAGTTGTTTTCGTCATGCATTCCTCCCAGTTTTTTGTTGGCCGGCAGACCGAGGCGGCATGATGATGCTGGTTGCGCGGCCCAGATTATCGCCGATGCTAATCCTTTCCGCTGGTTGGGAGAATTAACCCTCATGAGCTAGGCCCTCGGCACAGTGATTTGGCAGCTCGGGCCGATCGGCCGCGAACGTCCACAGTCCCGCTCTGCGGCGAATTTCAGGGGCAGATCGCAAACCTTTGAGGTTGGCCGAAACACCCCCTCTTCGTCATCCCAGGGTCTGCGCAACGTCGCTTCGCTCCTGCTCCGCCCTAGGATGACGAAGGCATGGTGGCTCATAGCTAATCGCAAGTCTGGAGATTGGCGGCTGCAGGCCTACCGCCGCCCCAGCAAGCTCTTCATCCGGTTGCGCAGGATGCGCGCCATGTTGCGGGTTTCGCGGTAGAGGTGAAGCTGCGACGCCGCCTGGCGGGTGAGGCGGTCGGCGTCCGGCGTCAGGCCGATGACCAGAGTGCCGATCGGCCGGCGCTCCATCCATAGCCGGCTCATCACCGGATGGTCGGGCACGGCGCAGGAATCGGTCATCATGATGTTGGGATCGTCGAGATGCTGCCTGGTCACCTCGATCATCAGGAGCGTGCCCGGCGAATAGGCGGCGAGCGTCTCGTCATAGGCCGTCTTCCAGGTGTAGGCGACGCCGGCCTCGACGAAGACGACCAGGCAAGCGATGGTGCGGCCGTCGAGCGTCAGCGAATGGATGCGGCACAGATCCTGTTCGGCCAGCCGGTGCACGGCTTCGCGGGCAAAGGCGGCACGGTAGCGGTCGATGGCCATGGCGGTGCGCTCGCGGCCCTTCCAGCCGGCAGCCTCGAGCGTCAAAAAACGTTCGATGGCATGGCGGATCTCGTCGGGTCCGCGCGCCACGAGATGCTCCAGCTGGCCCAGATCGGCAAGGCGGCGCTTCAGGCGGCGGAACTCGCGATAGTGGTGCGAGCGCAGCGAGGCCTTCAGATAATCATCGCCGTCGAGCTCGCTTTCGAGCATCGGGCGTTCGGCCTTGCCGGTGGTGACCAGCGTAAGGCCACGCGTCTCGGCGACCGTGGCCAGCAGGCTGGCCACCGGGCCGTCGAGTCGGATGTCGGGCAGGACAAAGACTTTCGGCAGCTTGAGGTGCGGTCGCGACAGCATCGAGAAGAAATCCTCGACGACGCCGACGGGATCGTCACGGTCGACCAGCGGCGTGCCGATCGGGCCGAACGGGCTCGACCATGTGCGCATGACCCGCACGCCGAGCGGCACCGCCGGCCGCTCCACCGAGAACGGCACCAGCAAGCGCAGCCGGCTGCGGTATTCGTCGCCGTCACGGATGACCGCCAGCCGCACCTCGCGGTCTTCCAGCCTCGGCATGGCGGGCGCCAGGAAGCGCGGGTTGAAGAAGACGTTGGGCTCGATCGTGCGGGTGCAGAGATAGTCGAGCTCCTCGACCAGATCGAAGCCGGCGGAGGCGGGGTAAATGGCCAGTTTGCGCTCGGGCCGGTCGTTGGCCAAGAGTTCGATATGGGCGGGATCGGCTTCGCGGGCGAGCCCTGCGAGGCCGATCACCATGGCGCCAGCCGGGCCGCCGCTGGTTTCCTCAAGCAACGGGACAGCGGCCATCACGCGGCTCCTTCGGCGGCTACGAAAATGGCCATGACGATGCCGAGCTTGCGCCAGACCGTGAAGGACAGCGCGCCGGCCTCGAAGATCATCGCGAAGGCGGTGGCCATTGCCGCGCCCCACAGGCCGAAAAGCGGGATCAGCACCAAATTGAGGCCGATGTTGAAGGCCAGCGTCATGGCGTAGACGGCGGCGCAGATGTTCTGGTTGCCGCTCATGGTGAGCAGGCTTTCGCAGGGGCCGACGGCAGCGCGGGCGACGACGCCGAAGACCAGCAGGAACAGCAGCGGATAGCCGGCGCTGAATTCAGGCCCGAACAAGCTCAGCATCGGCTCGCCAAGCACCAGCACCATCAGCGCCATCAACAGCGACGGCCAGAACGTCCACGACACCGTTTCGCGGGCGAAGGCGGCGAGCTTTTCGGGCTCGCCATGGGAGACTTGCGCGTAGCGCTGGGCGACGCCCGCCTTGACCGCGAAATAGACGAAATGCACCAGCGCCAGCGTTTTGACCGTGGCGAAATAGACGGCGACGTCGTTGGGGCTCATATAGGCGCCGACCATCAGCACGTCGGCATTGGTGAGCAGGAAGAAGAAGCCTTCGACCAGGAAGATCGGCAGCGACACGAGGAACCACTGCGCGAAATGCACCTTCCTCGGCCCGGCCGGGATAGTCCTGTCCATCCGCGCCGTGACGCCGATGAGTTGACCGAGCGTGGTGGCGTAGGCGGCGGCGATCGAGGCGAAGATCGCGGTCCTGGCGTCGGGCGCAAAGCCCGCCAGAAGCATCAGCGCCATGAGCGCCAGGATCAGCACCGGCCGCACCAGATAGGTCGGCGCCAGCGCAAACAGCGCCCATGAGTTGGCCCGCGCCAGCCCCTGCAACAGATCGGACATGGCGATCATCGGCATGCAGATGAGGCCGAGGATGAACGGCACGACATAGTAGTTCTCGATGAAGGGCGAGAGCAGCCAGACGCCGAGCGCGCCAAGGCCGGCGATCGCCGTCGAGGCAACCAGCACGAACAGTCGGCTGGTCAGCACGATGCCGCGCAGTTCGGCCAGCATGTTGCGCTCGCGGTATTCGGGAATGAAGCGGATGACCGAGGTATGGAAACCGAGGCAGGCGACATTGCCGAGGATGACCATCGTTACCCAGACGAGGACGAAGATGCCGTATTCGAACGAGCCCATCCAGCGCGCCATCAGCACCTGGCTGACGAAGGCGATGACGGCGCTGACGATGCGGATAGAGAAGGCGATGAGCGACATGCGGCCGGCCTCGCCGCGCTCGTCGGCGGTGAACAGCACGGCGTCGATGCGGCCAAGCAGCGGCTTTACACGCAGCGCAAGGCGCTGCGGCAGGAACCGCCCGGCTGTCGTCGCCGCGGAAAAGCGCACCCACTACTCTCCGTTTTCCGCCTCTTTTCAGCGTATGCGTCTAGCGAAAACACATTAAGAAACGGTTGGGTGAGGAGGCGGGGCGCTCCTTCTCCCCGTTCACGGGGAGAAGGAGCCGGCAGGCGGATGAGGGGCGGCGCCAGAGCGCTGCTTCATATTCGCCGTTCGCGGCAGAGCGCGACGAAACGACAGGCCAGCTGATGGAATCTGACGGTCGACAAATTCGTAATAGGTACTTCCGGTGCCGGCGAGACAGCGCCCCCTCAGCTGGGGAGATTGGCTAAGCGCGGGCGTCCGCGCCGCCCCTCATCCGCCCTTCGGGCACCTTCTCCCCGTGAACGGGGAGAAGGAAAGCTGCGGCTTACGCAAACGCCCCGTGGCAATGCTTGTACTTCTTCCCCGACCCACACGGGCAGGCCTCGTTGCGGCCGGCCTTGCCCCAGGTGGCGGGGTTGTTCGGGTCGCGGTTTTCGGGGGCGACGATGGCGTGGGTCTCCTGGCGAACCAGAAGCCCGGTCTCGCCGCCGTTAAAATCGTCCTCGCCGGTGGTGCCGTCGATATGGCTGCCGAACATGTCGGGCGCCTCGGGCGGTGGCGCTTCGGCGGCCTGGCGAACCAGCTCGACGCGCATCAATTGCGCGGTGACGGCCTGGCGCAGATTGCCCAGCATCGCCTGGAACAGCTCGAACGCCTCGCCCTTGTATTCCTGCAGCGGGTCGCGCTGGGCATAGCCGCGGAAGCCGACGACCGAGCGCAGATGGTCGAGGTTGACGATGTGCTCGCGCCACAGATGATCGAGCGTCTGCAGCACGACGGAGCGCTCGACATAGGTCATCACATCGGGGCCGAAGCGCTCGGCGCGCTCCTTGGCGGCATTCTCGGCGGCCTGGGCGATGCGTTCGCGGATGTCGTCCTCGGCAATGCCCTCTTCCTTGACCCAGTCCTCGATCGGCAGGTCGAGATTGAGGAATTCGGCGACCTCGGCCTTGAGGCCGGCGACGTTCCACTGCTCGGCATAGGCGTTTTCGGGAATAGCCTTGGCGACGATCTCGTCGATGACGCCCTCGCGCATCTCGGCGATGGTCTCGGACAGGCCTTCACCGTCCATCAGCTCGAGGCGCTGCTCGAACACCACCTTGCGCTGGTCGTTGGAGACGTCATCGTACTTCAGCAGGTTCTTGCGGATGTCGAAGTTGCGCGCCTCGACCTTCTTCTGCGCCTTTTCCAGCGCCTTGTTGATCCAGGGGTGGATGATCGCCTCGTCTTCCTTGAGGCCGAGCTTCTGCAGCATGCCGTCCATGCGCTCGGAGCCGAAGATGCGCATCAGATCGTCCTGCAGCGACAGGAAGAACTTCGACCGGCCGGGATCGCCCTGGCGGCCGGAGCGGCCGCGCAACTGGTTGTCGATGCGGCGCGATTCATGGCGTTCGGTGGCGAGCACGTAGAGGCCGCCGGCGGCCAGCGCCTTTTCCTTCAGCCGCTGCACGTCGTCGCGGATTTCCTTTTCCTTGGCTTCGCGCTCGGGACCGGCTGGCATGTCGCCAAGCTCCTCGGCGATGCGCATGTCGGCATTGCCGCCGAGCTGGATGTCGGTGCCGCGGCCGGCCATGTTGGTGGCAATGGTGATGACGCCGGGTTTGCCGGCCTGGGCGACGATCGCCGCTTCGCGCTCGTGGTGGCGGGCGTTCAGCACCTCGAAATCTTTGAAGCCTTCCTTGCGCAGGCGCTCGGCCAGTTGCTCGGATTTTTCGATGGAGGTCGTGCCGACCAGCGTTGGCTGGCCCTTGGCGCTCGCCTCCCTGATCTCCTTGACGATCGCCTTGTACTTCTCCTCGACCGTCCGGTAGACCTCGTCGTCCTCGTCAATGCGGACGACCGGCAGGTTGGTCGGGATCTCGGTGACTTCGAGGCCGTAGATGTTGCCGAACTCCTCGGCCTCGGTCAGCGCCGTGCCGGTCATGCCGGCGAGCTTCTTGTAGAGGCGGAAATAGTTCTGGAAGGTGACGGAGGCGAGCGTCTGATTCTCTGGCTGGATCGCCACGTGCTCCTTGGCTTCGAGCGCCTGGTGCAGGCCTTCCGAATAGCGGCGGCCCGGCATCATGCGGCCGGTGAATTCGTCGATGATGACGATCTCGCCGTTGCGCACGATATAGTCCTTGTCCCTCTGGAACAGCTGGTGCGCCTTCAGCGCGTTGTTGACGTGATGGACGATGGCGACGTTCTCGACATCGTAGAGCGACTCGCCCTTGAGCAGGCCGGCGTCGCGCAAAAGGTTTTCGAGCTTTTCGGTGCCCTCCTCGGTGAAGATCGAGGTCTTCTGCTTCTCGTCGATCTCGTAGTCGGCCGGCTCGAGCTTCAGCATGAAGGCATCGATTGTGTTGTACATTTCCGAGCGGTCCTCGAGCGGACCGGAAATGATCAGCGGCGTGCGCGCCTCGTCGACCAGGATCGAATCGACCTCGTCGACGATCGCGTAGCTGTGGCCGCGCTGCACCATCTGAGCGCGCTCGAATTTCATGTTGTCGCGCAGATAGTCGAAGCCGAGCTCGTTGTTGGTGGCGTAGGTGACGTCGGCGGCGTAGGCGGCGCTGCGTTCCTCGTCGGACAAGCCATGGACGATGACGCCGACGGTAAGGCCGAGGAATTTGTAGACACGGCCCATCCATTCGGAGTCGCGCGTGGCAAGATAGTCGTTGACGGTGACGACATGGACGCCTTTGCCAGCGAGCGCGTTGAGATAGACGGGCAGCGTGGCGACCAGCGTCTTGCCCTCGCCGGTGCGCATCTCGGCGATGCCGCCATTGTGCAGCACCATGCCGCCGATCAGCTGCACGTCGAACGGGCGCATGCCGAGCACGCGGCGCGCTGCCTCGCGCACGGTGGCGAAGGCCGGCACCAGCAGATCATCGAGGGAGGCGCCGTTGGCGACGTCCTGGCGGAATTTTTCCGTGCGGGCCGTCAGCTCGGCGTCGGAGAGCGCCCGCATCTCGTTTTCCATGGCGTTGATCGCCTCGACGCGCGGCCGGGTCGATTTGACCCGACGATCGTTGGAGGAGCCGAAAACCTTACGGGCGAGACCGCCAAAACTGACCATTCAATGGCCCTTTCGATAGCATTCCAAGTCGTTGCGACGGGTACCGGCCGGCCCCATCAAATCCACGTGAAACGCGGACACACGCAAGTAGCGCCCGGAAAACGGTTCTGGACGCAAAGTCGTTGGACAGATAAGAGGGGGCTCAATCGATGTCAACGCCGCGCTCGCCCTGTCGACCGCGCCAAATTCCGCCACAATCTGGCTGGTCTTGAAGCCATCCCGCTCTAGCTATCCCCCATTGGAGTTAATCGTATGTCCTTATTGTTCCGCCGCGCGTCGCTCGCCAGCCTCGGCCTGGCTTTCGGGCTATCGGCCCTGTCGCTGTCGCCACTGATGGCGCAGGACACCGCCCCCGCCCAACCG
>NZ_RZTA01000042.1:0-47052 GCF_004023115.1 Mesorhizobium sp. M6A.T.Cr.TU.017.01.1.1 | reverse complement strand
ATGCTCGACCTGGCTCGACGAACACCAGCAAGCCGATGATCCGCCGGATTACTGCCGCAACCGCGACCTGATCGCACGGCTTCAACACGCAGCCGGCCAACGCTAGAAAGGTCACCACAAATGCGTCTGACGAGTGAACGCAAACGGAACTTATGCCGATAGATTTGCATGCCATGGGACCAGGCAGTTTGGACAATCTATTTCTTCTAGAAGCATTTCTGCTCTTTATTGCGCCCGGGCCAACCAATGCTCTTTTGGTGGCGGGTGCGGCCAAGCGAGATAAGGCGATCGCACTCTTGGTCGCACAGGCCTGTGGATACGGGATCGCAGCAGCCTGCTGGTTTTCGCTGCGACCCTTGCTGCCGTCCGGCGCCATCCAGGTACTCAAGCTGGTCGCAGCCCTATGGCTCGTAATTCTTGGCCTGCGTCTGATAGGCCGCGACCAGATCGACGCATCCGAAGACGGGGATGGCCTTTCTGTTATAGTAACTACTGCCCTCAATCCGAAAGCCTTTATCTATTGTCTGGCAATCGTGCCGGTGGACGCGAGGCCGTACGAACTGGGCTTCTTCTGGATCGTACTCTTGGTGACCACAGCCGCCACCGGGTCAATGTGGCTTTTGCTCGGTAGGCGTCTGAACGGAGCCGGAGAGATGGCAGACAGGGTCGCGGGCGCGGTGCTTATCGCATTCGCCTTGTTGCTGCTTCGACCATTAATAGCGGTAGCTGCGACTTAGGTTCAATGCGGACATTCTTCGAATTCGAATGCTGGGGTCACGCAATGCTGCAGTCCGCAACTAAGAGACAAGCACGACCGACAGCGGCTCCGCGCAGAAAAGGTTATCCTTTACGGCTTTGACGCCGGCGACGTTTTCGGCGGCGACGATGGCTGCCTGGCGTTTGCGTTCATCGAAGATCGCGCCGCTCAGTTCGACGACGCCATTGCCCACCGTGACGCAGATCATTTCCTTGCCGGCCCATTTCTGCGTCGCAAGCTCGGCAATAATTTTCTGACGGATCTGTTCGTCGTCGACGAACGCCGGGCCCGCATCCGGCAGGACGTTGAGCAATGCACGCAGAAGGTCGGTGCGGGTGATGATCCCGACGACTTTTCCCCCATCGACAACCGGAATGCGTTTGACGTGGCGGCGCGTCATGAGTTCGACGATCTCGGCGATCGATGCCCCGGGGGATGCCGTGACGAGATCTTCTGTCATGACCTCCTCGATCCGTCGTCCGTTGGCTTGAACATATTCATCAGCGGCTCGCCCGGGGCTCACAAGAAGCTCCAGCCAACGCGAGCGCTTACGCTTCGTGCCGAGTTCTCCCCGGCGCAAGAAATCACTCTCGCTGACAATGCCCACTAGCGTACCGTCCCTGCGAATGACGGGCAGGCCGCTGATCTTCTTGGAGAGCATCAGCCCGGCCGCTTCGGTGATCGACGCGGACGGCTCTATTCCGACGACCGGTGTCGTCATTATGGCTTCGGCTTGCATACCTGCCTCCTCAAATATCTTCCCCTGATTATCGAGGTCCCTGCGTCGCCTGCCTTGATCTGAGTCACTTTCTGGGTGCAGCAACGTCGGCGGGCCAAACGTCCGGTCTGTCTTATATACGCGCCAGACACATGCAGTGGCGAAGTTTGCATACCAGCGTCATGATCAGCACCTTGGCTCCCGACCAGTTGTCTAGCTGTCGTCCCGATCGATAAGGATCCGCTCGGCGGCTCCGTCGAGATCCTCGTATTGACCGCTCCTCAAGGCCCACAGGAAGCCGGACAGACCCAACGCGCCGAGAAAAAGAGCTACGGGTATGAGATAGACCAGCGTCGTCATGAGGATCGTGCCAATGCGCCGATACTGGGACGTTTGCCGTGCGAACGACCCGTCTCCGGTTGGCTCGCGGCAAAGCCTTGCAGCCTCAGCGCATTGCCAATGACAAGCAGTGACGAAGCCGACATCGCGATTGCCGCGATCAGCGGCGTGACGTGCCCCAGGATGGCGATCGGCACGGCGATGGTGTTGTAGACGATTGCTATGGCGATGTTTTGCCGGATCAGTCGTCCGGCCTTTCGCGAGATGTCGAGGGCAAGGGGTACTGCCGAAAGGCTTTCGCGCAGGAACACGAAATCCGCCGCTTTGCGGCCGACATCGGCCGCCGTGGCTGGAGCGATCGAGACGTGTGCCGCGCCCAGCGCAGGGGTGTCGTTGAGGCCGTCGCCAACCATCAGCACCTTGTGGCCGTCCTTCGACAGCGTTTCGATATACTCGACCTTGCCTGAAGGAAGCAGCGCCGGAACAAAGTGATGGATGCCCAACGTCGCCGCGACCTCGCCGCAGGCAGCTGCGGTATCGCCCGACAGCATTTCCACGGAAATCCGGGCGTTGTTCAATTGCCCGACGGCCGCTCTGGCGTCTGCACGCAGCGCGTCCTCGAAGACAAAGGACGCGACAATGATCCCATCTTTGGTCAGAACCGTTCCGCCGTATCTGCTTTCGCCGCCGGATCGGGCCTTCCACCCGGCCCAGCCGCGCCGGCCAAGCCGCCAGGTGCTGCCAGCGGCGGTGGCTTCGATCCCGAAACCAGGGTGCTCGCTGACGGACTCGAGCTTCGGCTGACCGGCAAAGCCCGCAGAGCCGGCTATGGCCCTTGAGAACGGATGGCGGGAATGCACGGCCATGTCGCCTGCGATGGCCAGCATGGCCGGATCGATGGACGACGCGTTGACGAGCCGGGGCTGTCCGAGCGTAAGCGTTCCTGTCTTGTCGAACACCGCCGTGTCGATCGCCGCCAGGCGCTCCATGGCCGAACCATCCTTGACCATGACGCCGCTTTCGAACAGACGCCGCGCAGCGACCACCTGCACGATCGGCACGGCGAGACCGAGCGCACATGGGCAGGTGATGATGAGAACGGCGATGGCGATCGTTACTGCCTGGTGCCAATCGCCGGTCGCCGCCATCCAGCCAAGGAACGTCACCAAGGCGGTCAGATGGACCACTGGAGCATAGAGCGCTGAAACGCGGTCGGCGATCCTGCGATAATGCGCGCGACCGCCCTCGGCGGCTTCCATCAGCCGGACCATTTCGGCCAGGAAGGAATCCTTTGCGGCGGCTGTTGCTTCGATGGTCAGCGGGCCCGTCAGATTGAGTGTGCCGGCCTGCACGGTTTCCCCTGACGACACGGTTCTGGGTGTGCTTTCACCGGAAACCAGTGAACAGTCGAGATCAGAAAAGCCTCGAATGGTCTTGCCGTCGACGGGAATCCTTTCGCCGGCGGTGACCAGCAGCTGCATGCCCGGTTCGATCTCCTCAACCGGCAGGTAGTCGCGCGAACCATCCTCGCGCAGCACCATGGCGCCCCGCGCCGCCAGCCGTGACAGGCCGTTCACGGCGGTCCGGGCACGCTCGCGCATCACGTGATCCAGCGTGCGGCCGATCAACAGGAAAAACAGCAGCGACACCGACGCATCGAAATAGGCGTGGTCTCCATGGTTGATGGTCTCGTAGAGGCTCATCGCGTAGGCGAGTGAAACGCCAACCGCAATCGGCACGTCCATGTTCATGCGACCGTGACGCAGCGCATTCCATGCCGAGCGGAAATAGATTCCGCCGGCGAAGGCGAGCGCCGGGATGGCGATCAGCGCTGAGACCCAATGGAACAGGTCACGCGTCGCGCCTTCAGCTCCTGACCAGACCGAGACGGAAAGCAGCATGATGTTGCCCGCAGCAAAGCCGGCGACCGCGACGGCGCGGATCAGTTCCGAAAGCGTCTTGTCTTTTTCATGAACCTCGGGGTCGAAAAGATGCGCCGGGTAGCCCAGCAGCTCTAGTGCAGCGACGATGGGAGGAGCCTCGTTCCCACGCCACTGGACCGAGACCCGTTTGGTCGAAAGGTTGACACGAGCGCGCTCGACGCGATCGAGCTTTCCGAGAGCCGTCTCGATCGCCTGGATGCAGGCCGCGCAGTGAACCGTCGGCACCGACAGATCGGTCTGGCGAAGGTCATCGCCAAGCGAGCGGCTTGCCAACCTGATCTCCTGGCTCGATGGCAAGCTGGATGTCGCTCCGCCCAGATCCAGCGCCATTTCAGCGCCCGGCGCACAGCAGCTCATTGCAGTGCTCCCTGAGAAATCATGATCCGGCGAACGTCGCGATAAGGCTCTGCCAGACCGGCATCGGTGTCGACTTCGACGATCCAGACGCCATCCCTTAGCGTGTGCTGCGCGGCAAATTCCTGGCCCGAGGCAGCGGCGAGAGTGACGGCTTTGTCCGCGCCCTCATAGGCAGGATGACGAAACAGCACCTTGACACTACGCAAGGGAACCGGCTTGCCAGCGGCATCGCTGAGACTGTAGCGGACTTCGCCCCAAGAGATCGTCAATTTGCCAATCCAGCCGAGCGCCGCCTGTGCGCGCCCTTCCTCGGCCTTTCGGTTGAATTGCTGGCTGGCCACATAGGTGTTTTCGACGACAAGACCGGTCCAGCTTGTGCTGGCGAATGTCGCCATTGTCAGATTGACTGCGATGACCACACCAAAAAAGGCGAGAATGGTGGCCAGCATATGCCTGCCGGTGAATTCGCGGGTTTTTTGCGTCTTGGCGCTCATCTGGCGATCTCCGGGGCGTTGAAGGTGGCGGTGTATTCGTCCGTTTCGAAACTCGCCTTGTCCTCGACGCGGAATTTGAACGTTTGCGTTGCGCCTCCGACCCGGTCCGCCGGCTGGCGCACGAAAACCTTCAGCATCTTCAGGCGGTCGGGTTCGGCCGCGACGGCGAAGGACCGGTCTGCGGGAAGGTCGATACCAACGACGCTCATTTCGGCTCCCCGCAGGCCCTGCATCGTGACAACGATCGTCCTTTGCTCGGGGATCATGTTGAGCAGCTTTACGGTGTAGCCGTTGCGGATCGAACCGTCGGACAGCGTGACGAATTGCGGGTTGCGGTCGTGCAGAACGTTGACCTCGAGCCGGTCGCGCGTCAGCAGCGAATAGAGCAGCGCAATGCCGACCGCCGACCACGCGCCCATGTAGATGAAGGTGCGCGGCCGGAAGATCTTGCGGATATGGAAATGGGCTAATTTTTCGGAGAATGCGCCGCCGTCGGTCCGGACGAGCGACGGGTTCACCGAGCAAGACCCGCCTGCTATCGCCACCGCCATGTTGGCGTTGTAATCGGACAGCGTCGCATAGGAGATCAGCCCGCGCTCCTTGCCGAGCTTGTCCATGACGCTATCGCAGGCATCGATGCACAGCGCGCAAGTGATGCATTCGAGCTGCTGGCCATCGCGAATGTCGATCCCCATCGGGCAGACGGCGACACAGGCATTGCAATCGACGCAGTCTCCGACCGGCTGCCCCGCGGCCTGGACCTTCTTGGCGTGCCGCGACCGAGGTTCGCCGCGCCAGTCATTATAGGTCACGGTCAGCGAATTTTCGTCGAGCATGGCCGCCTGGATGCGCGGCCACGGGCACATATAGGTGCAGACCTGTTCGCGCATCAGCCCGCCGAATGTGTAGGTGGTTGCCGTCAGCACGCCGATGGTGATGTAGGCGACCGGCGCAGCGGTGCCGGTGAAGACCTCGCCAATCAGCGTTGGCGCATCGGCGAAATAGAAGATCCAGGCACCGCCGGTCGCTGCCGCTATGACCAGCCAGATGGCGTGTTTCGATACACGCAGCACAAACTTGCGCGCAGTCCACGGTCCGGCGTCGAGCTTTATGCGGGCGTTGCGATCTCCCTCGATCGCACGCTCTACAACCAGAAACAGATCGACCCATACGGTCTGCGGGCAGGTATAGCCGCACCAGGCTCTGCCAACTGTGGATGTGATCAGGAAAAGGCCGATGCCGGCCATAACGAGAAGACCGGCCACATAGTAGAATTCCTGCGGCCAAATCTCGATGAAGAAGAAATAGAAGCGGCGGTTAGCAAGATCGATCAGCACGGCCTGATCGGGAGCAAACGGACCTCGATCCCAGCGCAGCCAGGGCGTCAGGTAGTAGATGCCCAGGGTGATCGCCATCACCAGCCATTTGAAGCGGCGAAAGCTGCCCGAGGCGCGCTTGGGGAAGATCTTCTTGCGCGGTGCATACAGCGGCTGGCGGACCTTGGCGGAGTTGACCGCCTCGGCTTCGAGCCGTTCTACCTGCGTATTATCCAGCACCAGTGTCTCCAGTCGCGCAGCTTACGATTTCGGGGCGCGCAGTCGGACTTAGTTGTTTGGCCGGTGCGCGAAATGCCGCGTTGAACTCAAGCTTTGCGGCGGGGCAGCCTGCTGCGCGTTGATGCAAGTCAATCGTCGGACATCGAATGCAATCGAGGCCCGGCGCAAGCCGGGCCTCGTCGCTTGGCTGGCGAAGGGCCGGGAATAGGACCCCCCTCTATTCCCCACCGCCAAGCGAATGGATGTAGACCGCGAGCTCCTTGACCTTGGTCTCACCGAGACGCTCAGCCCAGGCCGGCATCACACCGTGCTTGGGTGCGCGGACCTGCGCGGCGATTGCGGTTTCGTTGGATCCGTAGAGCCAGATCGCATCGGTCAGATCAGGGGCGCCGAGCTCTTTGTTGCCTTTTGCATTGTCGCCGTGGCAGGCCACGCAGTTTTCGGCGAAAACCTTGGCGCCTGGCTCGACCAGTTTTGCATCTTGAACCGGGCCAGACAGGCTGGCGACATAGGTGCTGACCTGTGCGACCTGGTCCCCGGTGATGATCTCGCCAAAAGCCGGCATTTCCGACAGTCGTGTATCCGGGACGGATACGAAGCGTATGCCGTGCGTGATCGTTTGCTGGATCTGCTCGGCCGTGCCGCCCCACAACCAGTCATCGTCATTGAGGTTGGGAAAGCCTTTGGACCCTTGGGCGCCGGAAGCGTGGCACTGCACGCAATTGACCTTGTACGCAGCGCTGCCGGCGGCAACAGCGAATTCGCGCAACGCGTCGTCGCCGGCAATCTCCGAGACGGTTTTCGATTGTATCGCTGCGGCATATTTCGCCTTGGCGATCTCGGCCGCAGCAAGCTCGTTGTTGACGTCGCCGCGGCTCGAATAGCCAAGCACGCCCTTGGTCGCCGAGGTCAGCATCGGCCATGCCGGATAGGCGATGGTGTAGCCGATCGCCCAGACGATGGTGATGTAGAACGTTATGACCCACCAGCGCGGAAGTGGGTTGTTGAGCTCCCTGATACCATCCCACTCGTGGCCGGTGGTAGAGATGCCCGACACTTCGTCGATATGTTCATCGCTCATGATCAGTCGTCCTTCAGAGGAATGCGGGCGGCTTCATCGGCCTGCTTGCCACTCCCGGGACGGAATGCGAAGGCGACCGTTCCGACGAAGAAAAGCGCCATGGCGAGCAGGGCCCAACTGTCGGCGAACTCTCTCATCCAGTGGTAATCCATGGTCCTTCTCCTCAGCGGTAGCCAGCGGCTTCGTCGTAGGTCTTGAAATCGACCAGCGTGCCGAGCATCTGCAGGTAAGCGACCAGGGCATCCATCTCGCTGACCTGTTGCGGATTGCCGTCGAAGTCGCCGAGCTTCGCCTTCGGATAGCGGCCTTCCAGCTCGGATGTGTTGGCATTGGGATCGGCCTGCGCGATCATGTCATCTCTGGCGTGAGCGATCATGTCTTCGGAGTAGGGGACACCGACACGCCTGTTTGCGATAAGGTGCGTCGAGAAGTCCTTCACCTCGATCGCGGTATCCTTCAGGAAGGCATAGCTCGGCATGATCGATTCCGGCACCACCGAACGCGGTTCGATAAGATGCTGAACGTGCCACTCGTTCGAGTAGCGATCTCCGACCCTGGCGAGGTCCGGCCCCGTGCGCTTCGATCCCCACTGGAACGGGTGGTCGTACATCGACTCGGCCGCCAGGCTGTAGTGACCATAGCGCTCGACTTCGTCACGGAACGGCCTGATCATCTGGCTGTGACAGAGGTAGCAGCCCTCACGCACATAGATATTGCGCCCGGCGAGTTCGAGCGGCGAATAGGGCCGCATGCCCTCGACCTTCTCGATCGTGTTGTCGAGATAGAAGAGCGGTGCGATTTCGACGATACCGCCGACTGTCACCACCAGGAGGGAACCAACGAGAAGAAGCGTGGCGTTCTTCTCGATGATCGCGTGTTTGTCCATCAAGCCCATTTTGGCTCCTTATTGTGCGGGCTGAAGGGAGGGGATGGAGGCTGGCATCGGCTCCTCCTCGCGTTGGTAGCCGAGGATAGTCATGGTGATGTTCCAGGTCATGATGACAGCACCGGCGAGATACATCGCGCCACCCACGGCGCGCATGACGTAGTAGGGATGCATGGCGGCCACGGTCTCGGCGAACGAGTAGACCAGGAAGCCCTGCTCATCGTACTCGCGCCACATCAGGCCCTGCATGATGCCGGAAACCCACATCACCGCGGCGTAGACGACGATCCCGAGGGTCGCCAGCCAGAAGTGCCAGGTGACGAGCCGCAGCGAATAGAGCCGTTCACGGTTCCACAGCTTCGGCACCATGTAGTAGATCGCGCCGAACGAGATCATGCCTACCCAGCCGAGCGCGCCCGAATGGACATGCCCGATGGTCCAGTCGGTGTAGTGCGACAGCGAATTGACGGCTTTGATCGACATCATCGGACCTTCAAAGGTCGACATGCCGTAGAAGGCGATGGCCATAACCATCATGCGGATGATCGGGTCGGTGCGGAGCTTGTCCCAAGCGCCGGACAGCGTCATCAGGCCGTTGATCATGCCTCCCCAGGAGGGCATCCAAAGCATGATCGAAAACACCATGCCGAGCGTTTGCGCCCAGTCGGGCAGGGCGGTGTAGTGCAGGTGATGCGGCCCAGCCCAGATATAGAGAAAGATGATCGCCCAGAAGTGGATGATAGACAGCCGGTAGGAATAGACTGGCCGGTTCGCCTGCTTGGGCACGAAATAATACATCATGCCAAGAAAGCCGGCTGTCAGGAAAAAGCCGACGGCATTGTGCCCGTACCACCATTGCGTCAAGGCGTCCTGGACGCCGGAGAAGGCCGAGTAGCTCTTCGAGCCCAGGAGAGACGCCGGCATCGATAGGTTGTTGATCAGGTGCAGCATCGCGATGGTCACGATGAAGGACAGATAGAACCAGTTGGCGACGTAGATATGCGGTTCCTTGCGTTTCAGGATGGTGCCGAGGAACAGGACGAGGTAGGCGACCCACACGATGGTCAGCCATATGTCCACATACCATTCGGGCTCGGCATATTCGCGGCTCTCGGTGATGCCGAGCAGGTAGCCGGTCGCGGCCATGACGATGAAAAGCTGATAACCCCAGAACACGAACCAGCCGAGATTGCCGCCGAACAGCCGGGCGCGGCTGGTGCGCTGCACGACATACATGGACGTGCAGATGAGCGCGTTGCCGCCGAAGGCAAAAACGACGCCGGATGTGTGCAATGGCCGCAGGCGGCCGAAGTTGAACCAGGGCTCGATGTTGAGATCCGGGTAGGCGAGCTGCAGCGCGATGACCACACCCACAAGCATGCCGACAACGCCCCAGAACATGGTGGCGATGGCGCCGTAGCGGATTGGCCCGTCCATGTAGGCAGAAGGATCGACCGATGCGGCCGGCGCAAAGCTGGTGTTGCGCAGGAGGACGATGACAAAGCCAAGCAGCAGGAAGAAAAGCACCCACATGTGCTGGCGAAACGGCTCGTCCACACCGAAGCCGGCGGCCACTAGAGCCACAAACGCGAAAAGGCCCAAAGCGACGATTTCTGTGCCGAACTTCATGACAGTCCCCGATGTCGGATTCCGATGCGCGGACGCCAATCCGCAGCAACACCAATTCCCCGGCTGCATCCTCGCCGCCTTGATCCAAATCAAAGCTGCATGGTTTTGGATTGGGCAGCGTTGGTTTTGCGAACGAGTTGGAGGCGGCCATTGAACGAAGAGAAAGAGCGGGGATCGTCGCTGTTTGAGGCGTGTTATGAGAAATCGACGCTAGCTGGCCAATCCGGCAGAGAGGCAATCCCAAGCGCAGTGATGAAGCGCGCGCACAGGGAGAAACTGCAGCTCTGTGATGCTCTGGAGAAAATCGCGGACGCCTTGCCGAACGTCGATCGCCTGAAGTGCCTTGGCACAGCCAACGCAATCGTCCCATTGTTGCGCAATATTCATCAATATGAAGAAACGATCATCTTCCCAGCCTATGAAGCCGCTACAGGCGGCAATGCCAACCTTGCCTCAACCCGGCGATTGCGCGCCGAACACGTCGAAGATGAATGCTTTGCCGGCGAGGTGACTGAAATCCTGCTGGCGATCGGCCATGGCGAGACAGTCGAGAATGCCGAGGCGGTCGGCTTCATGCTGCGCGGCTTTTTCGAAAGCATGCGCCGTCATATCGCGTTTGAGCGCGAGCATGCCTTGCCGGCGATCGGAATCGTCGATCAGGGCGTAATCTAGGCGCCGGAGCGTCGCTCCAGCCGGCCCAGGCTGTCGATCGTCACATGCCGGTTGTTCTCGATCCGGATCACGCCGTCCGTTCTTAGCCTGGTCAACTGGCGGCTCACCGTCTCGATCGTCAGGCCGAGGAAATCGGCAATGTCGGCGCGTGTCATCGGCAGGTCGAAAGTCGCCGACTTGGCGGTGAGGTCGACCGTGGGATCGATGTTCCTGGCGATCATCAGGAGAAAGCTCGCCACCTTTTCCGAAGCGGTCTTGCGCCCCAGCGTCACCATCCAGTCGCGTGCTTCGTCGAGCTCGTTCAGCGTCTGCTTGAGCAGGCGATGCTCGAGTTCCGGCGATTCCTTCATCATCCGTTCGATGGCGGCCTTCGGAAACGAACACAGGGAAACGGCGGTTGCGGCTTCCGCGTTGATCGCGCTTTCCACCTTGAACGGCCGTCCCAAAAAGTCGGGCGCAAACTGGAGGCCGACGATCTGCTGGCGTCCGTCCGAAAGGCTCTTTGTCAGCTTCACCACACCCGAAAGCACATTCGAAAAGCTGTCGACGGTCTCGGCGTCGCCAATCAGTTCGATCCCCGGCTCGATCTTGTGCCTCGATGAGGTCTTGGCGAGCCCGACCAACTGGTCGGGATCGAGCGCACCGCAGACGCCGCGATGCCGTGCCTCGCAAGACTGGCAAAGCACAGGAATGTCGGCACTGTGAACGTCCTGCCGCACTGTCATCATAATCGTCCCGACGGATCCAAGGTGCCCGTAAGATAGCATCGGCGGCAGAAAATCTATTGCGGCAGTTTGTCCGCGGAGGGCCTTGACCGAAATCAAGGCGACGGTGCGGATCTGCAGCCAGAATTCAGCCTTGCAAGGATGATGGAAGGCGACATGCGACCGGAAATGGCTGCCAGACTTGGCGAGAATGTCCCCCGCTACACCAGTTACCCGACCGCGCCGCATTTTCATTCAGGCGTTGATGCTGCCGTCTATCGTGGTTGGCTGCAGGGGCTCGATGATGGCTGCGAGATCTCGCTGTACCTGCACATCCCCTACTGCGACAAGCTTTGTTGGTTCTGTGCGTGCCACACCAAGCAGACACGCCATTACGAACCGGTGACCACGTATCTGCGCTCACTGCACGCTGAAATAGCTACCGTCGCCAGTCTTGTCGGAGGCAAGGGCCGTGTGGGTGCCGTCCATTTCGGCGGTGGCTCGCCGACGATGCTCAAACCCGAGGATATGGTGGCGCTGGGAACTGTCCTGCGCAACAGTTTCGAGTTTCTTCCCGGCGCCAAGATCAGTGTCGAAATCGAACCCAACGATATGAACGATGCTCGCCTCGGTGCACTCGCCGAAATCGGCATGACGCGGGCGAGCCTCGGCGTCCAGGATTTCGATCTTAAGGTGCAGAAGGCGATCAACCGCGAGCAGAGCTTTCTGCAGACCAAAGCGGTAGTCGAGGGCGTTCGTTCGCGCGGCGTCGAATCAGTCAATCTCGACCTGCTCTACGGCTTGCCGCATCAGACCCGGGACAGCGTCTCCTCCACCGTGGCGCAGGCGCTGACTCTGGAGCCGGACAGGATGGCGCTTTTCGGCTATGCGCATGTGCCCTGGTTCAAGAAGCACCAGACGATGATCGACGAAGCGTGGCTGCCGAATTCGGTCGAACGCTTCGCTCAATCGCAAATTGCCGCTGGCCTTATGCTGAAGGCAGGGTATCAACCCGTGGGGTTCGATCATTTCGCCAGATCCGGTGATGCGCTGGCCGTTGCGGCACGGACCGGAACCTTGCACCGGAACTTCCAGGGCTATACCGAGGATCGCTGTGAGACACTGATCGGGCTTGGTCCTTCATCGATCAGCCAGTTCCGCCAGGGCTATGCACAGAACATGCCGGCGACCGCCGAATACGGACGCATGGTGGACCAGGGAGGTCTGGCTGCCGTGCGCGGCATCGAGTTGTCGGAAGATGACCGCGTGCGCGGCTGGATTATCGAAAGGCTGATGTGCGATTTCGCCTTCTCGGCGATCGATCTGGTCGAACGCTTCGGCGAAATCGGCCAGAAGCTTCTGCTCCAGGCGAGTTCCGTCGCCCTTCGTGATCCTGCTCGGTTGCTGGAACTGAATGGCGACAGTTTCGTAGTGCCGGTGGAAAATCGTCCCTTTGTTCGCAATATAGCGGCCAGGTTCGACAAATATTTCGAAACCGGTAAAGCCAAGCATTCGGTGGCAGTCTGAGCACCGGCCTGATCAGAAATGCTCCCCGGTCTTGAATGGGCCGATTCGGGTGCCAGCCGCGATCAGATAGGCGGTCGACCAGCCAATGAGCAGAAACCCGTTCACCCCCTCGAGCGCCGCCAGCACGCGCCACCCGTGAGCGGGTACGACATCGCCATAGCCGACCGTCGAAAAGGTAACGGTCGAGAAATACAGTGCGGTTTCGAAGTCGGCAAAGATATCGAGCAATCGGTAGAGCCCTGCCCATAGCCAAACCTCAGTGGTTATGATGGCAAACAGCCCCATCACTACACTGATCATCGCGACTATACGGCTGCGGCGACCGTGCATGCGAAACCGTGCCACCAGATGCCCCATCGCATGGGTAACGGCGATCAGACCGAAGGTATGAATCAGGACCGTCATGCTTATGACGATCGTGCCGACGAAGAGATTGAGGGCCATGCGACGAAATTAGGAATCTCTCGGGGTGCGTTCCTTGCGCGAAATCAAAACCGGCCGAGTTTCGCCGAGGCCAGCCTGTTCGCCACAGACGGTCTCGGCGGGAGCGGGACGAAAGAACATCGCCAGCTTCAGGCTTGTCGCGATCCGCTCGGCTCGGTCGACAAACACCGCCGCCAGCTCCGGAGCGAAGAGTTCAGCCGCCGTCTGGCCGAACAGGCCCTGCCAGATCTCGAAATCGGCCTCGGTAACGTCCTTGAGTTTGAGGTGCGCCGGCACCGGGCGTCCGTGATAATCGCCGCTCTTGAGGATGACGGAACACCAGAAGTCCGTCATTTTCTCGAGATGGGGCTCCCAGTCGCCGGTGATCTCGCGCGCGAAAATCGGCCCCAGACGCTCGTCGCTTCTGACTTTTGCGTAGAATTCGCGGACCAGTTTTCCGACAGACTTTCGATCGACGCCAGTATGGTTCAGAGGCTGTTCCGCGATCGGGCGCGCCCGATCCAAAGCTGATTTCAATGTCATCATGCACTCTTGTTTATGCTGTCAGGAGAAGCCCAGGCGTCGAAGGGCAACCTGCACGAGACTGGGCTGGTCGCGGACAAGCCGGAAACCCAGATTGTCGGGCGGCGTGCCGACTGCGCAACCGCCGCTCTTTCCGTCCCGGATGAAGTTCGACATATAGGTGCGGTGGAACCCCTCAACGACGTGCACGCCGCAATTGTCGATCGAACTCGCGGTCCGCTTACCATCAATATCTATCGTGGCGTGGGAATAACATGTCGAGGTCCATTCCCAGACGTTTCCCGCAATATCCGCTAGGCCTTTTGAATTGGTACCGAAGGACCCTTGAGCCCTCGGCTCTGGATCAGGTTTCCGTCCGAGCGAGGCCTCCAGGCGATACTGTGTCAGCCACCGGCGCGCCGGGTTGTTCGGGTCGCTTTCGCCGCCCTCAATGTCACCTCGGAACCGTTCACTGGCCGCATAGGCCCACTCCACGTCTGTCGGCAACCGCCATGTCCCTCCTGTCCGCGCCGAGAACCACCTCGCGTAGGCTTCGGCATCGAGATAGCTCACACCGGTGACCGGAAGGTGTCCGACATTGCGTGCGTCTGCTGGCTTGCAGGCGCCGTCCGCCACACAACGTCCATATTCCGATACACTGACTTGGTATTTCATGATTTCCAGTGGCGCGTCGATGGAGGTTTGCACGACGGGCGCTGCGACAGGATGGTTCTCCTTGAGGAATTCCCCAGCCTGTGGGTGCTCAAACGAGCCGGGTCCCAGGACCACCAGTTCGCTTACGGCGACCGGTTGGGAGAACTTCAGGGGACTCTCGCCGAACGTATGGGCTATGCCCATGCTGATCAGTGTGGCAGCCGCAATTGTCCCGAAGGTGAAGACAGGGTCGAAGGACATGGCATCAAGTCCGGCTGCGAGTACAACCCTTTGGCTCCGCCGCCGGGTTGCACTGAGGATCGGATCTCCCGTCTACGAGGCGATCGCCTTGGGCGGTTCGACCTGCATCATCAGATCGTCGTCCCAGTTTCCCTCGACGGTAAAGTGCGCGGTCGCGCCGAGTTCGACTGCCTCGATCAAATTATGGTTCACATAGGCGTAGATGCCTGGCTGCAGGAACGTGTAGAGCGCCGCGCCGGCCGATCCGCCACGAATGAACCAGGTTTCCAGGTCTTTCGCGGGAGGGTTGGCGAACTTGCCCTGTTCCCAGACAAAGTCGCCATGCCCGCCGATCAGGTGCGGACGCGTGTCGCGGTTCGCCTGCGAATGAACGATCAATATCGTTTCGCCGACCTTTGCCTTCATGGCATTGTCCCCGGTCAAGGAACCGGCCTTGCCGTTGAACACGACATGCGTCGGGATCAGCCCGCGCATGACCCTCATGGTTTCTCCGTAATTGTCGCCGGCCGACTCGTACTTCTTGAATTGCCCTTGCTCGTCGCGCGGGATGTAGAAATCGTTCTCGCCGACGTAATAGATGCGGTCGTAGCGGACCGGCCTGCCCTTGTCGTCCTTGAGGCCGTCGCGCGGCAGCACCATCACCGCCCCGCTCATGCCCGACACCACGTGCCATGGGATCATCGCGCCGCCGGGTGCGCAGTGGTAGACGAACGTTCCACTCCGGGTCGCCTTGAAGCGCAGCGTGACCTGCTCGCCCGGATTGACCAGCGTCAATTCGCCACCGCCAAGCGCGCCGGTAGCGGCGTGGAAATCGATGTTGTGGGCGAGGGTGCTGGTGTCGGGGTTGACGAGCGTGAGCTCGAGATAGTCGCCTTCATGCACGACCATCAGAGGACCGGGAATCGAGCCGTTGTAGGTCATTGCATTGAGCTGCGTGCCGTCGGCGTCGATAACCACCGGCTTTTCCTCGATCGTCATGATGAATTCGACGACCTTTGGACCGCCCTTGGCGACCTGATCATGAGCATGGACGAACGGCGGCGGGACCATGGTTACCTTTTCACGGGGCAGCCCGGCGACATCCTTGGCGCTTGCCACGGCCGGCATTGCACCAACAGTGGCGACCGCGGCTGCGGTAAGAACAGAACCCAACAAAGCTTCGCGTCTCGTAAGCATTTCCATCTCCTTGGTTTCGGCCATTCGATGTCGTCAGAATAGTCTCGGCTCCGGCCAAGTCTTTGCGCTAACGCAAATCCAAAACGTTGATGCAATTTTCTGTGTTTTGGAGACTGCATGTACCAACGTGGACGCCGAACCGGATGGGAAGCCGCGCCTGAGAGAGGGCAACTCCCATCAGATCGGAGGGCATCGGCTCTGCTGCATGAAATCGGGAATGAAATAGGCCGGGCTGGACCTCTCCCCTGGTCCACCCGGCCTTCCCCCGGCCGCCGAACCGGAGGGGATCTGTGAAAAAGGTTAGTTAGAGGCGGTCTTGGTCACTTCGGCGAACAGTTCGGCGAATACTGGTTTGGCTTTTCCGACCTGCTTGACGGCTTCCGCTGCTGCCAGGTTGATAGGCTTACCGACCACGATCAGTGCGACCATGCCCATGCCGTAGTGTGGAGCGCACTTCACGCCATAGACCCCCTCCTGGGTCACGGTCACGGCAATTTCCGCGTTGGGCTTGCCCTTGAAAGCTTCAGCTCCGTCCGGGATCATGCCCTTGATGCTTTCGGCGTTGTGGGACTTGTCGGTCGGCACGAACTTGATCGTGTCTCCAGGCGCCGCCCGAACAAAGGCAGGCTGGTAGACCATTGAGCCCTTCTCTCCCTTGTTCAGCATCTGCACGACATGTTCTTCGGCATTTGCCGCACCGGCGATGGAGAGCAGGGCGATGGCCGCGGCGATCAGTGGCAATTTCATGGGGGATCCTTTCTTTGTTCATCACGGCATCAACCGTTGCGCTCTTCTACGTGACCGAGAGACTTGGAAATTTGCGCTGGCGCAAATTGGCATGCGAAATGTGCATGGGAGAGAGCTGCCTGGTCTAAGGAGCCGGTCGGCCTTCAAACGGCGGTTCTCGGCTGCCTCACTTGCAAACGTGGTCGAATGAGCATCCCGCCGAATAGGCCCGCGTAGCCGATGAAGGATGCGACCCATAGCGCCGCCGAAATGTGGAGAAGCATCGCTTGCGCCGGTGAGAATGCAGCACCGATGCGAAAGAGGGCCGCAAGCGCGATCGCGACAAAGATCACACAAGTGCCGATGCTTGCCCGCAGTTCGCGACCTGTGTGTCCGAGCGTGGCGCGGGTCATGACGGCGAGCGTCATGCAGGCCACCGCTCCGACGCCGAACGCATGAATGCCGGCTACTGCGGGCACTTTCTCGGGCACGAAGACAGCGAGGCCGGCAATCAGGAGGCCGATCGGCACGAAGGCGAACGCGACATGCAGGATCAGCACCAGAGGATCGCGCAGCGCTCGGTCTCCGGCCCACCGGGCAAGCCGAATGGTATTGAGAATCGCCCCCAAGATCAGCATTGCCCCGGTGCCAGCACTGTCTGGAAGAAAGGCCCAGGCCATCAATCCCGCTGCTGAGAGCGTAATCGCTCCCACGTCGAACCTGCCGAACGGGACCGGAAGCCGTCCCGGTCTCTCGCGCGCCAGCCAATTGCGGGTGAAGGAGGGAATAATGCGGCCACCTATGATCATGATGAGGACCACCGCTGCGCCAAGACCGAGGCGGCGGCCGATGTCGGACACGCCTTGATAGTGCGCCTCGGCATGAAACGTCATATTCGCTGCCAGAAGCACCGTCACAGGCAGAAGGACCTTGAGGTTTCGCCAGTTTCGGCCGGCGATGATTTCTGTTGCGACGGCGGCGACAACCGCGAGAAGAAAGGCGCAGTCTATGACGGCGCCGAGCAACCAGCCTGTCTCCGCCGAAAAGAAGACGACGAACCGTCCCGCGCACCAAAGCAATGCGAGCGCCAGCAGGGGAGGGCCCTGCACGGGAAGACGTCCGGTCCAGTTCGGGATTGCAGTTAGCAGGAAACCCGTCACAACAGCCGCCAGATAACCAAACAGCAACTCGTGGATATGCCAGTCCACGGGCGAGAAGAAGCTGGAGGCTTCGAGCTTGCCGTAGAACAAAGGCAGCCAGAACAGGATAGCTGCGCCGGCCTGCAGGGAACCGAGGAGAAAAAATGGCCGGAAACCGTAAGAGAGAACTGCCGGATAGGCGCTTGGCCGCGTGCGTGGAATTGCCATGATATCCCCTGAAATGAAAGCTACGGGCGGACGTGACAGGTCATGTCGACGGCTGCCACTTCGGTCGTTCTATCCTGGCCTGGCAGACGGAATTTGCCGCTGCGCAAACAAGATCGGGAATTTCAGGAAAGGCGCGCGCCTCTTGCCGCCCATCGGTCGCCCATGAGACATTCTCCGACCAGGCGACCTGGATGCGTTGCCGTGGTCAAGTCGGGAGGAACGGAGTTGGGTAGCCTCGATCGCTCGCTGATTGCCGGGTTGTCTGTCTTTGAAGGCATAGCCGCCACGGATCTCGACCGTATTGTCGGCCAGGCCCGGTCACAGAGGATTGCCAAGGACCACCCGGTGTTCCAGCAGGAGCAGGAAGCACATTCGTTTTTCCTGCTGCTCGACGGACATGTGCGCGTCGTGAAATCGACGCCTGACGGCCACGAGGTGACGGTGCGATACATTAGTCCAGGCGAGTTGATGGGCATCGCCCATGCGCTTGGCCGCACCACTTATCCGGCAAATGCGATAACTGCCGTCGATTGCGTAGTTCTTGCCTGGCCGAGCCGCCTGTGGCCGGCATTCGCCGCCGATTTCCCCAGCTTCAGCGCCAACACCTACAAGGCCGTGGGCAGCAGGCTGTAGGATGCCCATACGCGCGTCATCGAGATGTCCACCGAGCAGGTGGATCAGCGCGTCGCCCATGCGCTGCTCAAGCTGATCAAGCAGACGGGCAAAAAGACCGAGGAAGGCATCCTGATCGACTTCCCCATCTCACGTCAGGACATTGCCGAGATGACGGGAACAACGCTCCATACAGTGAGCCGGCTGCTCTCGGCATGGGAAGACCAGGGATTGGTCAAAAGCGGACGCCAGCGGGTGACCGTGGTCGAACCTCACCGACTCCTTCTAATCGCGGAGGGCCGTGAAGAAAAAGGCTAATCCGGGTCGCCGGCGTTCGTCACCGCCAGCAGGTCGCAACGGAGTTCTTCTTCACTCAGATCGTGCTCCCGTGCCGCGTCAGAAACTGTGTGAAACGAAGCAATCGGGCAGCCGACGCAAAGCATGCCGTGCTGGAGCACGACCCGGA
Organism: Mesorhizobium sp. M6A.T.Cr.TU.017.01.1.1; assembly: GCF_004023115.1. NCBI lineage: Bacteria > Pseudomonadati > Pseudomonadota > Alphaproteobacteria > Hyphomicrobiales > Phyllobacteriaceae > Mesorhizobium > Mesorhizobium sp. M6A.T.Cr.TU.017.01.1.1. The sequence goes on along the minus strand of NZ_RZTA01000042.1, from coordinate 28,182 downwards.
TGGCCGCCGGCGACCTACTCATGATTTCGTCCATCGTCGCATCGTCGCTGAATTTGTGTTTCATGCTGCTTGTCCGCGCTTTGGAAGCGGACATATTGCATCCGCTTCGCGGGATGCTGGTTGCGCTGAGACAAAGAGGAAGCAGGCCGATGCACCCTCATCACGGTTGAACGGCGCAGATCGTCGACCGCGTCAGGAACCGCTTCTCCCGCCCGTTGTCCAGCGAGAACATGCCGCCGCGGCCAGGCACCACGTCGATAATGAGGTCGGTATGTTTCCAGGCCTCGAATTGCGACGCACCGATGTAGAACGGCGTTTCGCCGATGTGACCGAGCCGCACGTCATGGTCGCTGACGATGAAGCCGGCACGCGGATAGCACATCGGCGAAGAACCGTCGCAGCAGCCGCCGGATTGATGGAACAGCACCGGACCGTGCTCGGCAACGATCTCCGCAATCAGTTCAAGCGCTGCCGGCGTTGCCGTGACCTTGGCATGCATCGCTTTTTTCGATTTCCAGTTTGGGCGCGGCCCCCTGCGGAGCCGCGCCTGTGAGCCAAAAGGCGATCAGAAGAAGCCGAGCTTCTTCGGGCTATAGCTTACCAGCATGTTCTTGGTCTGCTGATAGTGGTCGAGCATCATCTTGTGGGTCTCGCGTCCGATGCCGGACTGCTTGTAGCCGCCGAAAGCTGCATGTGCGGGATAGGCGTGGTAACAATTCGTCCAGACGCGACCAGCCTGGATCGCGCGGCCGAAGCGATAGGCACGGTTGGCATCTCGCGTCCAGACGCCGGCGCCGAGGCCGTAGAGAGTATCGTTGGCTATCGCCAGCGCTTCGTCGTCGTCCTTGAAGGTCGTAACCGAAACCACCGGCCCGAAAATCTCCTCCTGGAAGATTCGCATCTTGTTGTGGCCCTTGAACACCGTCGGCTTGACGTAGTAGCCGCCCGCCAAATCGCCGGGCAGCACATTGCGGGCGCCGCCGGTCAAAACCTCGGCTCCTTCCTGGCGGCCGATGTCGATGTAGGACAGGATCTTTTCCAGTTGCTCGGACGAGGCCTGGGCACCGATCATCGTCGCCGGGTCCAGCGGATCTCCCTGCACGATCGCCTCGACGCGCTTGAGGGCGCGTTCCATGAACGTGTCGTAGATCGATTCGTGAATGAGCGCGCGGCTCGGGCAGGTGCAGACCTCGCCCTGGTTCAGCGCGAACATGACGAAGCCTTCGATCGCCTTGTCGAAGAAATCGTCGTCCTCGGCGACGACATCCCTAAAGAAGATGTTGGGCGACTTGCCGCCCAGTTCTAGCGTGACCGGGATCAGGTTCTGGCTGGCATATTGCATGATCAGCCGGCCCGTCGTGGTCTCGCCGGTAAAGGCGATCTTGGCTATGCGCGGCGAGGATGCGAGCGGCTTGCCGGCCTCGAGGCCGAAGCCATTGACGATGTTGAGCACGCCCGGCGGCAGCAGATCGCCGATAAGATCGGCCCACAGCAAGATGGCGGCCGGCGTCTGCTCGGCAGGCTTCAGAACCACGCAGTTTCCGGCAGCGAGCGCGGGAGCAAGTTTCCAGCATGCCATCAGCAGCGGAAAGTTCCAGGGGATGATCTGGCCGACCACGCCGAGCGGCTCATGGAAATGATAGGCGACGGTATCGTCGTCGATCTGGGAAAGGCTGCCTTCCTGGCCACGCAAGGCGCCGGCGAAATAGCGGAAATGGTCGATGGCCAAAGGCAGGTCAGCCGCGGTCGTTTCACGGATCGGCTTGCCGTTGTCCCAAGTTTCGGCGCGAGCGAGGAGATCGAGGTTTTCCTCCATGCGGTCGGCAATGCGGTTGAGGACGAGCGAGCGCTCGGCCACGCTTGCGCGCCACCAGGCATCCTTGGCCGCGTGCGCCGCATCCAGAGCCGCCTCGATGTCGTGGGCATCCGAACGCGCCACCTCGCACAGCAGCTGGCCGTTCACCGGCGAGAAGTTCTCGAAGTAGCGGCCGGAGTGCGGCTCGGCCCATTTGCCGCCGATGAAATTGCCGTAGCGCTTGTCGAAGGGCGCCTTGACCGAGCGTGAGAATTCAACCTTGTTCATGTGTATTCCTCCCAAAGCTGACGTCGCGGGATGCGACGCTTCGGAAGAGAGACTTGCGATTTCCGCCGCGATTGTCACCGTGTCGACGACAGTGGCCGAGCGGGATGTGTCGCAGAATTGCGACAGTCAGGCGAGGATTCGAAGGTCAGTGAGACCGGTGGACATCCAGGCGGTTGAGCTTGCGATGAAGCGTCGCGCGGCTGATGCCAAGCGCCTGAGCCGCAGCCGACACATTTCCGTCTGCGCGCGCGAGCGCCCGCTGGAGAACACCGCGCTCCGCTTCGGCGAGAACTTCGTGGCCGCTCTCAGCCCAACCGAGCAGATCGGTTGCGGGCATCGGCTTGTCGAGACAATGTTGGGTAATTCCAAGCGCCAGGCGAGCCGACCGGGTCGCGCCGACCACAAGGTCGTCCGCATCAACGGCGATCAGCGCCTTGTCGGTCACCGGCGCCAAAAGAATTCGCGCCTTGGGAAACGCCATCCTGAAGTTCTCGGCCTCGATCCGACGCACCGCGTCGACCACTGCCACCGAAATAAGACTGGCAAAGGCCTCGGTCAGATCGGCCCGGCAGGAAGAGACGTCAAGCGCGGCCACAAGATTCCCTTCATGATCGTAGATTGGAGCAGTGGTGCAGCTCAGCCCCGTGTTGCGCGTTTGAAAATGCTGGTCGCGGTGGATCGTCAGCGCACGCTGTTCGACCAGACAGGTGCCGATCCCGTTGGTGCCCTGGCTCTCCTCGTTCCAGACGGAGCCGGTCCACAACCCCCAGGAATGAAACGTCTCGTCATCCACAGGCGCGCCGCGCCGTTCTACTGGCACCCCGTTGCGATCGGCGAGCAGGACACAGCACCCGACCCCGCCCACCGCAAAATAGAGTCTGTCGAGGCTCGATTGGGCAGCCCGAATGAGCGGCTCGATGCGTTGTCGGGCCTCCCCCAATTCCGCATCCGTTAGGTAGCGGGGAGGACTGCGATCGGCTGGATCGAGCCGGTGCAAACTGGAAGACCGCCGCCAGGAGGCAACCAGCGCGGACTTCGCCGCCGCGTCCGAAGCGATCGCGGCCTGAATGCGATCGGCATGATGACCGGATAGATCCTCGCCCATGCTATCCTCCCATCCCCGCTTCTTGTCGCACCAGGTTCCGATTTCAATCACCGCGTTGTCAATTCGACAGAAGAACCAGATGGGGTAAATCCTCTATGTTCTCCTGGCAGTTAGTGATTTTGGCCAATCGATAGTCGTTCCTCGCCGGTGCCCCCAAAGCCTACCAGCACGAATTGGGCATTCATTGATCGAGAGCAAAGAGGAACGACCATGACCAGCCGCGGGACCGTGCGGAACAATACGGGAAGCTTTTTGATTTTGGCCCACGAAAAAGTCAATGAAATCAACGGCTTTAATGCATCTTCCGGGCCCACCATTCAGTCTGCTCGATTTCCGGGTTTTTCCCCCGTCTCAGAATAGCAGCGACATTTCCGCGGGCTAGCGCCGGGTAGTTGGCAACACTTGACCACGATCCAAGGGCAGGAGAAGCGATCTTGTGCCTGTTTCTATCCTCTATTTTCGCTCCTGTTCGTCGGCCGGCCGACGACCCCAGCGGCGATCGGCTAGATGCGCTTTTCTGCGCGATCCAGACGGCTTGGGCGTGGACGATGTGAAGCGAGCGTACGGCGCGCCGGAACATCTCGATCCGCTCGAGGGATGGATCGCCGATCCATCCCTCCGCGAGATTCGGGAACCCGCCGGTCCGGCTTCAGTCTGAACCCGGCGCCTCATCGGCTCGGCGTCTACTCGGCTGCGCCGCTCTCGGAAGCCAAGGTCGGGCCGGCTTCAGGCCGCCTGCGCCGGAATGTCCTGCGCAGAGCAACGTAGAAGACCGGCGTCAGGAAGAGGCCGAACAATGTCACGCCCAGCATGCCGGAGAACACGGCCGTGCCGAGCGATTGGCGCATTTCCGCGCCAGGCCCGCTGGCGATCACTAGCGGCACCACGCCCAGGATGAAGGCGAATGCCGTCATCAGGATCGGCCGCAGCCGCAGCCGGCAGGCCTCGACAGCCGCCTCGACGGCGTCAAGGCCACGCTCCTCACCTTGGCGCGCGAACTCGACGATCAGGATCGCGTTCTTCGCCGCCAGGCCGATGAGCACGATCAGCCCGATCTGCACGAGGATGTTGTTGTCGAGACCGCGGAAGGCGACGCCCAAGAGGGCGGCCAGCACGCTGAGCGGGACGATAAGCACGATCGCGAATGGCGTAATCCAGCTTTCGTATAGCGCGGCGAGCACCAGAAAGACGAACAGAACCGACAGGCCGAAGATGAACACCGCCGTGTTGCCGGTCTGCCGCTCCTGGAAGGCGAGTTCAGTCCATTCGAAGGAAGTGCCCTGCGGCAGCGATTCGGCTGCGATCCCCTCCATCAGGTCGAGCGCCGTGCCCGTGGCGACACCCGGCGCTGCATTGCCCTGAAGCGGCACGGAGACATACATGTTGTAGCGTTGCACGAGCGAGGGACCGGTGACGTCGCGGATCTCGACCAGTGTGCCGAGCGGCACCAGGTCGCCGGCCGCCGAGCGCACCTTCAGCTTCAATATGTCGTCGCGATCGATGCGGAAAGCCTGGTCGGCTTGCGCCCGCACCTGGTAGACGCGACCGAAAGCATTGAAATCATTGACGTAGGCCGTGCCTAGATTGATCGACAGCGTCTCGAAGATGTTGGGGATCGGCACGTTCAGCATGCGCGCCTTGTCGCGGTCGATCGCCAGGAAGAATTGCGGGCTGGAGGCCGAGAAGGTGGTGAAGACGCCCATCAACCCGGGCGTCTGGTTGGCCTTGCCGGCGATTTCGTTGGCCAGCGCCAGAATCGGCCGCATGTCGGCGCTGTTGCGCTCCTGGAGCATCATCTTGAAGCCGCCGGAGTTGCCGATGCCCCGCACTGGCGGCGGCGGCAGCGCGATGATGAAGGCCTCCTGGATGCTTTGCAGGCTGCCAAACAGCGTGCCGATGATCTTGTCGGAAGTATCGCCGCTCTCGAGCCGTTCCTCGAAGCTCTTGAATGGCGCGAAGATCACGCCGGAATTGCTGGCGTTGGTGAATGTCGCGCCGTTGAATCCTGCGAAGGCGACGGCATTGGCGACACCCGGCGTCTCGCGGATGATATCCGACGCCTTCTGGATGATTGCGTCCGTTCGGGCGAGCGAAGAGCCCTCCGGTAATTGCACGACGACGATCGCATAACCCTGGTCCATGTTCGGGATGAAGCCACGCGGCACCGTCTGCAGCATGTGATAGGTCGCGTAGAGCAGTCCTGCGAAGACGAGCAGCATGGCGGCAAGCGCCAGAGCCGTGCCGACCAGTCTGTGCACCAGCCACGCATAGCCGTCCGCCATCCTGTCGAACCCGTTGTTGAACCCGTTCGCCAGAGCGCGGCCGAACCTTGCCAGGAAGAAGTTCGAATGTTCCTCGGTGTGCGGCTTGAAAAGAACGCCAGCGAGAGCCGGCGAAAGCGTCAGCGAGTTGAATGCGGAGATCGCGGTGGAGACCGCGATGGTGATGGCGAACTGCAGGTAGAACTGGCCGGAAATCCCGGGAATGAAAGCCGCCGGAACGAAGACGGAGATCAGCACCAGCGAGATCGCGAGGACCGCGTTTCCCACTTCATCCATGGTCTTGTGCGCAGCGGCGCGCGGGGCGAGCCCCAGCCGGATGTTCCGCTCGATATTTTCCACAACCACGATGGCGTCGTCGACAACGATGCCGACCGCCAGCACCAGCCCGAACAGAGTGAGCATGTTGAGCGAGAAGCCGAAGGCGAGCAGCACGGCAAGCGTGCCGATCAGCGAGACCGGTATCGCCACGATCGGCACGATCGCCATGCGCCACGACTGCAGGAACACGATGATGACGATCACCACCAGCAGGATCGCCTCGGCGATGGTGACATAGACCTCGTTGATAGATTCAGCGATGAACTCGGTCGGATTGTAGATGATCTCGTAGGCCAGCCCCTTCGGGAAATCCTCCGAAAGCGCCGCGATGGTCTCCTGGATTTCTTCCGCCGAGGCCAAGGCATTGGTGCCCGGCCGCTGGAAGATGCCGAGCGCCACCGCCGCCTTGTTGTTGAGATAGGAATTGGTGACGTAGTCCCTGGCGCCGAGCTCTATGCGCGCCACATCCTGCAGGGAGATCAAGCGGCCGTCCTCGGTCGACTTGACTATGACGTAGCGGAAGTCGCGCGCGTCTTCGAAGCGCCCTTGCGTGGTGACCGTATACTGGAAGGCCGAGCCGTCGCCAATCGGCGGCGCGCCGATCGAGCCGCCCGACACCTGGACATTCTGGTCGCGCAGCGCCTGGACTACGTCGCCTGCGGTCATGCCGTAGGCGGACAGCTTTTCCGGGTCGAGCCAGACGCGCAGCGAATATTCGCGCTCGCCGAAGATCTGCACGTCGCCGACGCCGTCCAGTCTCAGCAGGACGTCGCGCACGCGCGAACGCGCATAATTCGAGACGTAGAGCTGATCATATGTGTCGTCGGGCGACAGCATGTGAATGACCATCATCAGGTCGGGCGAACTTTTCGCCGTGGTGATGCCGAGCCGGCGCACCTCTTCCGGCAGGCGCGCTTCGGCGATCGAGACGCGGTTCTGGACCAGCACCTGCGCCGCGTCGAGATCGGTGCCGGGGCGGAAGGTGATGGTGAGCGACATCGAGCCTTCGCCGGAGGAATAGGACGACATGTAGAGCATGTGCTCGACGCCGTTGATTTCCTGTTCGATCGGCGTCGCCACGGTCGCGGCGACCGTCTCGGCGTCGGCGCCCGGATAGGAGGCGCGCACCACGATGGTCGGTGGCGCGATTTCGGGATATTGCGCGACCGGAAGCTGCGTATAGGCGATGCCGCCGACGAGCACGAGCACGATCGACAGCACCACTGCGAAGATCGGGCGGTTGACGAAGAAATGGGCGAAGTTCATTGCGTCTGCCCTTCGGCTTCAACCTTGGGCGGCAATGTGGTCATCTCGGGCTTGACGGTGACGCCCGGCCGCACTCGCACCAGCCCGTTGGTTACCACGGTCTCTTCGCCGGTGAGGCCCTCGCGGATAACGCGATAGCCGTCGATGCGCGGGCCGGTGCGGACCGGCTTGGCCGAGATCAGGCCTGCCTTGTCGACAACGAAGACGATGCGGCGGTTCTGGTCGGCGCCGATCGCCTCGTCAGGCAGAAGCACGCCCGGATGCGGCAGCGAGGCGGGCACGTTGATGCGGCCGAACATGCCCGGCTGCAGCACGCCGTCCTTGTTGTCGAAGCGCGCCCTGACCCGCATCGTGCCGGTAGCTTCGTCCAGACGGTTCTCGGCGAAGTCGAGCTTGCCCTTGAACGTCGCTTCATCACGGTCGGCGACACGGACGACAACATCGACGCCGCCGGCGCCCTCCTGCATGACGCCGCCGCGCTCGCGGGCGTCGCGCGCATAAGCGAAGTAGGACCGCTCATCGATGTCGAAATAGAAGTCGATCGGGTCGATCGAGACGATGGTGGTCAGCACGGTCTGGTCGGCCTGCACCAGATTGCCCGGCGAGACGAGCCGGCGATTGACCCGGCCGGAAAACGGCGCCTTGATCTTGGTGAATTCGAGATCGAGACTTGCGTTTTCAAGTGCCGCCTCCGCGCCGTCCAGTTGCGCTTGGGCGGCGAGATATTCGCGGCGGCGGTCGTCCAGTGTCGAAACCGGTATGTTGCCTTCGCGCGACAGGGTCTCGGCGCGCTCGAACTGCATCTTGCTGAATTCGACCAGGGTCTTGGCCGAGTCGACCTGCGCCTGCGCCTGGTTCAGCGCCGCCTTGAACGGCCGCTGGTCGATGGTGAACAGGAGGTCGCCCTGCTTGACCAACGTACCGTCCTGGAAATGGACCTGGTCGAGATAGCCGCCGACGCGGGAGCGCAGCGAAACCTGGTCGACGGCTTCGAATCGGCCGACGAACTCATCGTCCTCGACGATATCGCGCACCACCGGCTTGGCTACCGTGACGACGGGCGCGGGAGGCGCTTCCTGCGCCTGTGCGGCCGGGGCCGCGAGCAAGCCGATCGCCGCGAAGGCCACGGCGGCGAGCCATTTTGCAGGGACGTTTCTGCTGGAGGGGGCGGCCAAAGAATCGTGGCGGAGGCGTGCAGTGTGAACCATGGTTACCCCTCGTAATCGGCTCTTCATGCGAAGTCCGTAACATCTAGGCAGCGGGTGTGCCGCACAAGTCAATTTTTTGAACTGACCACCACAACCGACAGCTTGCTATAGAACAAACATCGAACATCATCAACCTTGACAAGGAAGCGGCTAACCGGGGAGCGCGAACGCAAATCTCGCGTTTATCCGCTGCGTAGGCATCGCCATGCGCTCGAGCTAAAAGCGGATTTGACGAGCCATTGCGCATCCCGACGTCCGGCGGTTCTGTCGGGAGGACTGGTTGAGCCTTTTTCTCCTTCTCGTCGAAAGCACTGGACGCAGACCTGAATCAAGAATTCTGTCTTCGAAAGACCTCCATGCAGTGCGTGCGGTGATCGGAGGCAACGACGTGCGAATAGGCGGGTTTTTTGACCCATTGCCGACTTTGCTTGCTGCCGGAATGAATGTCCGGTTGCCGAGACAACTTGCGCCGCTCACCTGCCCCTGGGTGCTTGTGATGACATGATACCGATGACCGCTGACCCGCAAAACACGTCGCTCTCCGGGCTGGGAACCGCACGGCTCGCGGCAAAGGAGGAACGCTATGGCGGTCGTGGCACCGTCGTGGGCACCGAGGCGCGATCATGTCCGTGACGTGCAGTGCTCCAGCGACGGTGCTGGCGATCTTCCGATGGTTGTGCGCACACTGCCGGGCGGCTTTCGCCATGGGCTTGGGATCTCGCCTCCGACGTTTGCCGGTTTCACCTGCCGAAAACGGACCCGTCGCCTCCTACAATTGTAGCGAAGCGACCCGGACCGAGCCCGGGCGCCAAGCCCCGAAGTTGATTGGGCAGCGCCGCGGCCAACTCGACGCCCCAAGCTCCGTGAGGTTATCGTTTCCGACCGCACCAAGGTCGGGCTGACTACACAACCCCTCGACGGGCCGCGAAGTAGCAGGATCTATCGCTACTCAGTCAGCCTGCCGCTGCGGTGCCCGAGCGCCTGCCTCGCAGCATACATGGTCGGTGAGCGCTTGCCCGGAAGGTTGGCCTCCAGAACAAGCTGTTCGACAAATCCTTGGTTAATTTCAATCTCCACGCATTGGTCGAGTTTATCAACGATCCAGACAGCATAACCTGCATCTTCTTTCAATTTGTAGTCAGAGTCATCCTTTGGAATCTCCAATTCTGGGAACTTATTAACTAGCATTATCTTGGGTTTTGGCAGGTCAAATGTATGACCTTCGTAGGCGTAGCCGACAATCAACCCGCAAGAAAGCTCTTTCTCTGGCTTGCTGCCCAGCATATATGTTTGTGCAGTCACAGTCACAACGGCTGTGCCAAATTCCTTTATATCCAATTTAATACTGAAGCTGGCTCTTATCGGTATACTAGGCAAGTTGCCTTGGCCGAGCATTATGCCGCGGCGGACCTTATTCGATGTGGCTTTCTTAAGTACTTCTTTCGCTGCGTTGACTTCCCGTTCGTCGGCGCTAACGTCATGTGCTGTTTGGACATAAATGTTGGTGTTCGAGATTTCGCTGGCCTGTCCGGGAATGGAAATACCAATTTCCGCCTCAATTCCGTAGAGCCTGACCTGCGTTGCATTGTATGCACCGTTGGGGAATGTCAGTGTCGGACGGTGATAGTCGTCACTCATGTCAGTCCTCCTCGCTTTGACAATTCAGTTCATGAAATTTCTCGCCACCTGAAGTTTTCCTCGAACTTAGCGCCCAGCGCTGGCGCGATGCGGCTGCCGGCTTCGGCAATGGCCATCGCGGCATTCTCAAATGTCAGATCGTCCGCATCGAGGCCGGACCAGGCCCGTGCGAGAGCCAGCGCCACGTCGTCCCGCGCGCGGGTGAGCGCGCTCTTGAACAGGAACGGCCTTGCACGGAAGGCCAGCGCTGTGAAATCCGAGATGCGGTGCATGGCGGCCTCGTCGATATCCCTGATGTCGATTTCGAGAAGCCGCTTGTCGGCTAGTCCATCACCCACGAGATTTGCGTGGTAAGTGTCTACGATCGTATCGAATACCGCCCCCGTGAAAGGCCGCGACCTGTCATGGATTTCGTCGGAGACTTCAGACATGCGGCGCGAATTGCTGGCGAGGCGAATCTGCCGGTCACCGATCAGTTCGGCGATGCGGTTGAGTTCGTTCAGGACGAGGAGGTTGCCGTTGCTGTGGCGGAGCAGCCGGTCGAGACCGCTGTCGAAATGCAGGAAGGACAGAAGCGACGTTATGTCGGCGCTCGCCTCATGGAACGACGCGAAGTCGCCGGTCTTCAAGCCATTTGCCGGCACTCCAAAAAGGGAAAACAGAATCGCGTGGCCGACCTCATGCGCAATCGTATCGAAGTTGAGGGCATAGGGATAATTTCGACCGTCGGGCGCCCTGTCCACGCCGAGTTCCAGATAACCGTAGCCAGACTGGGCGTTGTTCCAGTCGACCCACGGAATGATCTCCAGCCGCTCATAGGTTTCGGCGAAGTACCAGGTAATCGGCCGCCCAAGGTAGCTTTCCCAGATGTCCAGGACCCGGCTGACTGCCCCGAAGGCGTGTGCCGCCAGGAACTGACGTGAATTCAATGAAATCCGGTCGAAGTGACCGTCGTAGGCGGGTTCCGCCGACGGGAAGACCTCGCCAACGAAGGGCGGCAGATAGGGATACTCGTAAGGTTCCTTGTCGAGGAGCGGATCGCGGACATAGATGCGATGGTCCTCCGGACCGGGGCGTAACCGGCCCGGCGGGGTCGATATCCAGACGGTCTCGGGTGTGCCGTAATTGGCAAGGTGGGGCACCTGCGGAAATAGCAGGAAGCGCGTGCCGACGGAGCGACTTTCATCGTTGGATCGATCGAGCGTTCCTAGTAGCTCAGCCCCTCTCATTTTAATACATTAGCAAAATCTTACGTATTGTAAATTGAGATTGAGAATTCTCGCCCTGATGCTTTCAAATCTCTAACCCGGCTTCGTCGAGATCCTTAAAGAAAGCCGCCGTCAATTGGAAATCTGGCAGGGGTGCAGGCTCCTTGAATAAACCGTGATCCAATAGCCGGAGTGCATCACGCGCATCCTGCTTCTTTTGCTGAACGAAAGCTGCGGCGAGGATCTCCTGATATTTCTCGACAACGAGATCACCTTCGCATGACAAGGCGTCACCGACCATGCGGGCGAGCGTGCGCTCGCGAAAATTGAGAGCTCGCGCGGCGCGCTCCAGGCTGGTTCTGTATTCAGCCGAAATGATGCCTCGACGGCAGGCCCTGCGAACAGTCATGCGAAGATCGATCAGCGCGTGGGTTATGGGCGCGGAGTTTACCCCCCATGGTCCGTGCAGCACGGCCACTGCATCGTCAGGCGCAAACGCAAAACGACGATACCACCGGTAGATGAGCCCCACTCCCTGCATGTATGGAAAGAGTTCCGCAGCGCGAAGAGCCCCCATGCTCGCCGCGCCTATTACCGGAACACCTTTCGCTATTGCCCAAAGGATTTCCTTGTGCCGGACCGCCGGCTCCGACTGAAAGCCGCCGTCGATGATGACTATCGCACTCGGATCAAAATGCTGCACGGCCGCAATGATCGAACCCTGCACAGCCGGCGGAAGGCAGATCGCCTCCACCACTTCCAGCACTTCGCCCTGTGACAGGGTGGGACCGGCAAAGACCAGCTTGGGACGCATTTGCCTAGCCATGCAACAGCGGCGTTAAGGCCGGTATGACGATCCTTACGACTGACAGGTCGCCGAGCGGTCTCGTATCGAGCTGAATCATGTACACTGTATCGATTCCTGCGCCCTCGATCTGTGCGAGAAGAGCGGACATCCTATTTCCGGCGCTGGTGTAATTCTGCCCGGCAATCGCATGGAAATGTACGTCGCGAGGGCCGTCGGACAGGAGGCGTCGGTGCGCCGCAATTTTTTGCCAGTCGGGATATTTTGGATAGGACGCGCGTGTCAGGTCATCACGGGCGCCGGAGATCGCCGTCAGTCGCGACTGCGCCGCCTCGTAGATTGCGTGAACGATCGCGGACGCGGCATCGAAACCTGCAGCCGAGCCCTCTGCCGGATGGTGAAGAATTGCAGTTTCCGGCGGCCGATCCTCCATGAGATGGCACCAGATCACCGGTAGTCCCAGCGGTGAGGGGGCGTGCCAAAGCCCGACCAGCAGGCCTTTGGCTTCCAGGCTTTCGAGAAGGCTCGCAACTGTCGGATCGTCGATCGTTCTCGGGTCAATTCGACGGCGCTGGAAAAAGCCATGGATTCGCTCCGCCCGCGTGAGTGCGTCGCGCTCGATGCATTCCATTATCCCGTGCAGAATAGAGTCCGTTTCCTCGAAGGAGGCCGCCAGGCCGGACGTCGATGAAGCGAAGATTTCCTCGTGGGGCCGCGGCGGGAACACGTAGGCAGTGTGTACAAGCTCGAATGGGACCCAATCCTGCAGACCACCCTTGAGGATATTCTCGGCATGAATCCAAGCTATCTCCCTGCTGCGCCAGCCCGGGTCGACACCTGGCTGGAGATGGGCTTCGAATCTTTCAGGAGGAATATTCAGGGAGTCTGCGGAGGCCGCGATGGGGTCGTAGTGCGCCAAGCGCTCGGCAAAGTAGGACTCTGCGGCCTCGAGAATGGCCGATACCGCAGCTTCGGTTCTGGTCGGCCCCTTGCCTTGCGAAACGGAATTTAAAAGGGAGAAAGGCCTGACCGCCTGAACCACGGGTATGTCGAGCACGTCGAGACCTGTGATGTCTGCAATCCGTGTGATGCCCAAGAGCTCGCGCATCGTCATTAGCCGCATGAGTGCTTCGCGCGGCGGAGGACCCGAGCGCTCGTATCGTTCCAGCATGGAGGCTCCCGATCTCCCAGCCGCGCAGGCTAGTGGCGCAGGCTTGGTTCTAGATTGACGAACAACGCCGCACCTTGCTCGATGGCTGATTTCGCCAGGTCGACGCGACTGCGGTACTGCCGGGATAGTTCCTCTGATACGCCCCATGTCCTGAGCATCTCGTATGCATTGAGCAGGATTGGCACCGCGTTTTGTTCATCGGCGGTAGCCAGGCTTTTGGAGAGCGCGGCAACAACCTCCATGCCTGAGGAACCTCTAAGTAGAAGGAGATGGGCCTTTCGCCGATAGAGTTCGGCGAGCCAAGAAAGACTGCCACCTGCTTCGGCTTCCGCAGCCGCGGAAGAGACAAGCGTAAGGGCCTCGTCAGTCTCGCCTGTCCGGGCCAGAAGTTCCGCCAGCATGCCGTAATAGACAGGATAGTCTTCCGGCGTCTGGAGTTCGCCGTGGATCGCGAGGCCCTCTTTGATCTGGTCCCTGCCTTGCTCTACCCGAGCAGCATTTCCTTCGCACCAGCCTTCGAGAATTTGCGCCAAGGCGGCAAGGGAGGGCAGATGGTGGCGCTTCGTCAATTCGCGGATATCGGCGATGACGCCTCGCAGCGCCGAGAAATCGCGGCGATAGCAATCAAGCATCGCTTCGTTGATGTAGACATGGGCGATACTACCAACATGCGCCGTTTGCATTGCCCAGCGCCTGGCTTCAGCCAACGACCGAACTGCGCTTGCGGCCCGGCCGGTAAACCATTGAGAGAGACCCCTATGCGACAGGCCGCAGACTCTGGCGTCGTGGCCGCCGAACAGAGTGGCATTCCCTGCCCTTTGGCCCGTCCCATAGAGCGCAAGTCCTTCGTCGACCGCCGCGATGCAGTTCTTGTGATGCCCAAGATTGAATTCGATTGCCCAAACGCAGTGTCTGGCCTGAAACTGCACTTCGGGGTCGTCGACATCCCTGAGGTCGGTGAGGACGGCCCGTGCGCGTTCCCCGTCGATGGTGGGGCCGGTGAACCACCAACCCCAGTAGATCGGAAACCACTTCGCACGCTCGGCGAGTGGCCGCCGCCTGGCGATCTCTACCCCGTCCTCGTAAAGTTTGCGGGCCGGCAGCGAGTTTGGACCTTCCGTGGCTGTAAGTATCGGCCCGAGCGGCATCATCGCGGCGAGGCGCAAAACATCCTGCTTGTCCGGCCCTCTCACTCGCTGGCAAAGGGTCATGGCATGGTCGAGAATCTGTCTCGCCTCGGCCATTGCAGAGCGGACGTAACTTTCCCGGCCGGCTGCGATGAACTGATCGATCGCTTCCTCGATAAGGCCAGCGCGTTCAGCATGGTCTGCCAGTTCAGCCGTACCCAGCCACGGGGCCAGATTTCGGTCGCGGCCGACAGCGGAGAAAAGCGACTGATGGAGGGCCTGCCGTCTCCTCCGCAGCAATGCATTGTAGATTGTCTCCCGGATCAGGGCATGACGAAATCCATAGTCGGGCTCGCCGGAAGGCCTGACCCGGATCAGGAATCCCGCCTCGATGAGGGTGTCCAGTGCATTCCCGATCGTCTCGTCACTGTATTCCGGCAACAGCTTCTGGAGCAATTCCAGATTGAAACGATTGCCGGCGACGGCGGCCGCTCGTGCCACATCCTTTGCAGGGCCCAGGGCTTCCAGCCTGGCTTGAAGGATGCCTTCAAACACCGATATTCGGCTCGATGAGCCGGCCGGCGCAAGGCGATCCGTTATGGAGGCTGCATTCTCGGCGATCCATTGGCAGATTTCCTCGATGAAAAGAGGCACGCCCCCGGTTACCTCCTCCACCATGCTAATGAGTTCCGAATGCGCGGCTGACCCGATTTCCGGCCGCATGGCCATGATCGCCTGTCGCGTTTCCTCGCGATCGAGCGGCTTCAGAGTAATATGCGGCAAGTCCCGGAACCCTAAATAAGTCCCAGGTCGCGCAGTCATTATGAGAAGCACGGGCACCCTATGGATGAAGAGTGCAAGTTCCGCCAGCAATTGCCTCGACGTGAGGTCGATCCAATGTATGTCTTCGACAACCAGGATGAGTGGTCCGTGTTCGCATATGGCTTCTATGCTTCTGCGAACTGCCCAGGCGGCTTTCTCCCGGATGACCTTGAGATCAGCCTCCTTCAGACCGGGATTCGACCCTTCAGCCCCAAGTAGAAACGAGAAGATGTCGACCACTTCGTCATCGTGAACGCTTTGATTTGCGAAGACCTGCGCTACGTCTGAAGTCTCCAGCCGACCCTCTTTGCCAGCCAGGTCACTCCGAACATTTTGCAGCAGAGGATAAAGGGCCGAGTGGGAGCCGCCGGGCTGACATTGAAAAAGCAGCAATTTTGCCCGCTGAAAGCGTGTCCTCTTGCGGACTTCATAAAGCAGGCGAGACTTGCCGATACCGGCCTCACCCTGAACTAAAATGGCGCCGCCCTTGCCGGCGACGGCATCATGCCAACATGCGGCGATGGTGGCCAGTTCGTCCCCACGGCCTATAAACGTATTGTTCAAGCGCCCGAAGGCGAAGAAGCGGTCAACGTCCCGCTTGTGGCTGATGGCACGCCAAATCCGCGCCGGCTCCGCGAAACCCTTAATAACGTGAATGCCACGAAAACTGAAAACGTGGGACCGCCGCGCCAGATTTCGGGTCTCATCGGACACCAATATTGCATCCGGCTGAGCCATAGCCTGGAGCCGCGTCGCCATGGCCAAAGCAGGGCCGGTGACGCTGGCATGCGCCGGGTCACCGCCGTCCCCGTGAACGAGGGTCATGGATGTGGCAATCCCGACCCGAACATGTAGGTCCGTATGGTCTTTCTCCAGCCCGACCCGCTTGCACGCTTCAATGATTTCGAGTCCTGCCCGGATCGCTTGCGAAGCCGCGTCCTTTGCCTCCATCTCTGCTGGAAAAAGTGCGACACCGCCGTCGCCGGCCTCGCTGTCGACAACGCCCGAGCACGAAGAGATTGCCTGTCTTGCCGCACGCCGAAAGGCCGACATCAGTTCTTCATAGTCCTCGATATCCAGAACTGCGAGCAGGTCGGTTGATCCGACCAGATCATAACAGAGAGCTGTCATAACGCGCCGCTCGCTGCGAACGTCGGACACACTACCGTCGACCTTGCTCAGAACGCCCTTGGCAAGGGCCACGATTGGAGGCTCTACTCGACCCTTTTCCGACATGCTACGGTGCCTTGGCTGGCGGAGTGGGAGCGATACTATCAAATGCGCTAATATTCACCAGAGCGCTCGGACGACCCTCATCATAAGCGATACTCGGACGATGTGCGTCACGCTCGCTGACCGCCGGTTAGCCTGATGGCATCTTCTCGAACGTCTTCAACCCGGTTTCCATCGTGTCCCAGGGGAGGGCCCGGATACCGTACGTCACCACGGTCGGATTGAACCTTGCCGGATCGTCAAGGCTTGCTGCATGGATCGTTATCGGGTCCGGCATGGCGGTGTACGTCAGGTAGACCGGGGTTCCGCAGACCGGGCAGAAGGAATGGATTTTCACATTCCCGTTGTCCGCCGCGACACGCCACTCCGTTGTCGTGCCGGTGATCGTCACGTCCGCTCGCGACGAAAACGTCAGATAGGATCCATGACCGGTGCCGCTTCTTTTCTGGCAATCACGGCAGTGGCAGTGGTTCTCGAAGATGGGGGTTGCCTTAGCCTCGTAGCGAACCGCGCCGCACGCGCATCCGCCGGTGTAGAGAGTGCTCATGTGCTCGGCTCCCTGTTTCGCGGTCAGGCCGCCCGTTCGGACGCGCGCGGCTTCGCGAAGACATCGATCGCTTGACCCGTTTCGAGGACGGATTTCAGGCTGGAGAGGACGATCGGCCAGCCGCGCTTGATGCCGTTCGCCATCCCGCTGCCGGCTTCGAGCTCGTCATGGGTGACGGTCAGCCGGACCATGGCCTTGTATTCCTCGACCTCGAAGGTCACCCGGCTGTAGCTCGCCGGATCGGACGCCTGCGAAGCGTTTGCCCAGGTGATGACGAGACGGGTCGGCGCGGAGACCTCGATGACTTTGCCGACGAGCTCGACGCTCCGCTCATCATTGGCGCGGATATGCTCCCAGCTCGAACCGGGCTTCCAGTCAGAGACGTTCTCGTGGCCCCAGTAGCGCCGTGCGAGGTCTGGTTTCGTTATGGCCTCAAACACCTTTCCCGGCGTCGAAACGATATAGTAAGTAAAGCTGATCGCTTCCTTGGTCATTGCTAGGCTCCTTTTTGTTTCACGAGCATAGGTAGATGGGGGAACCGCGATCGTGTGAGTGACAATCGTGTCGCGAATGGCTTCTGATATGACAGAAGGTTGATGCATGATGCGCTGGCACCTTGCTCATGGACGGCATCTCGATCTTGGCGCGAGTTCGTTGCTGATGGGGATTTTGAACGTCACGCCCGACAGTTTTTCCGACGGGGGAGAATTCGATCGGCCGGAGCGGGCGCTCCAGCAGGCGCGGCGCATGATCGGCGAGGGTGCGGCGATCATCGATGTCGGCGGCGAGTCCACCCGGCCCGGCGCCGGCGCCGTTTCGGCGCGCGAGGAACAATCGCGCATCCTGCCGGTCGTCGAGGCGCTGTCGTCCGACGGCGGCAGCCTCGTTTCGGTCGACACCTATCGGGCCGAGACGGCGCGTCTGGCGGTCGCGGCGGGCGCACATATCGTCAACGACGTGCATGGCTTGCAGCGCGAACCAGACATCGCGCACGTCGCGGCGGAAACCGGCGCCGGTCTCGTCATCATGCACACCGGGCGCGACCGCGAAAAACTGGCGGATGTGATCGCCGACCAGTTCCTGTTCCTGAACAGATCGCTGGAGATCGCGCGCCATGCCGGCATCCCGGATGATCGGATCGTGCTGGACCCGGGCTTCGCCTTCGCCAAGGATGGAGAGGAAAACCTTGAACTCATGGCTCGCTTCGGCGAATTGCGCGCTCTCGGTTTTCCATTGCTGGTCGGCACGTCACGCAAGCGTCTTGCCCGTCACCTGGTCGGCGGAACTGACGAGGGGCGCGACGTCGGCACAGCGGCGACAAGCGTCATCCTGCGGTTGAAGGGCGCTTCGATCTTTCGCGTGCACAATGTCGCGGTCAACCGCGATGCGCTGGCTTTCGCCGATGCGGTGCGCGAGCGCGAGACCGTGGAATAGAAGAGCGCGTCAGGCGGGCTCGGTCACGACGCCGATCCGCCGGTAGACGAATTGTTCGTCCTTCGAAGGAACTGCCGCAGCACGCTGGGCTTCGTCGATTAGCATTGCCATGCGCGCATGGATTGGCGATTTCGCGCAAGCCGGGTCCGTCGCGGCGGCATCGCCGGCGATCGCCATCGCCTGGCAGCGGCAGCCGCCCCAGTCGATTTCACGCCGTTCGCAGCTGCGGCAGGGCTGCTGCATCCAGTCGGTGCCGCGAAAGGCATTGAATGCTGGCGAATCGGTCCAGATATCGGCCAGGCTGCGCGGTCCAAAACGCTCGAAGCTGAGCGATGGGATGGTCTGTGCGGCATGGCATGGCAGCACGGTGCCGTCCGGCGTCACCATGAAGGCGTCTCGCGCCCAGCCACCCATGCACGGCTTGGGATAGATGGCGAAATAATCCGGCGGGACGAAATCGATGTTCATGATGCCGGTCAGCCGTTCGCGTGCCGCCGCGACGATCTCCGCCTGCCGTTCAACTGCATCGCGCTCAGGCATCAGTTGATCGCGATTGGTCAGCGCCCAGCCGGCATACTGCACGTTGGCGATCTCGAGCCGCTCCGCGCCCAGTGAAAGCGCCAGATCGATGAATTCCGGCACCTCCTCGATGTTGTGGCGATGGATCGGCGCGTTGATGGTGAGCGGCAGGCCGGCCGCGCGAGCCCGGCGTGCCGTCTCCAGCTTCTTTTCGTGGCCGCCTTTGTGGTTGCCGATGCGGTCGGTGGTCGCCGGCCGTGCGCCTTGAAAGCTCAGCTGCAGATGGTCGAGCCCGGCTTCGGCAAACGCCTCGATGCGGCCTTCGGCAATGCCGACGCCGGCGGTGATCAGGTTGGTGTAGACCCCGCGCGCCGAAAGCCCGGCGATCAATTGCTCGAGGTCGCGGCGCAGCGTCGGTTCACCGCCGGACAGATGCACCTGGAGAACGCCGAGATCGGCCGCCTGTAAGAACAGGTCGAGCCAGGTCTGTGTGTCGAGTTCGCGATTGGCCTTCAGCAATTCGAGCGGATTGGAGCAATAAGGGCATTGCAGCGGGCAGCGATGCGTCAGTTCCGCCAACATGCCGATCGGAGGGAGAAGGGGCTCGCTCATAGCTTCACCAGCAGCTTGTCCGACCATTCCTGCAGGAAGGCGACGACGTCGGCGGCCACGGCCTCCTGTTCGGCGTCATATTCCGCCGCAAGGTCGGCAATGATGTGGCCGACCGTCGATCGCCCATCGCAGCGGCGCAATATGTCGAGGCTGATGTCGTTCGGCCAAAATATTTTTTCGGGCGAAAGCACGGCGAACGCCTGCCGCACCGGGTCGTGCTGTATGCGCACGTGCTTCGGCAGCGATGGCACCGACTGCGGCGACACAATGGCTCTTTCGCGCAGCGCCATCATAGGGCTGCCTCCGGACGAAAGGCGCCGGGCGGTATGTTTCCCGACTCGCCATAGGCGTGTTGAAGCGCGTCGAGCATGGCCCAGAGTATATCGCATTTGAACACCAGCGCATCGATCGCCTGCTGCTGGCGTTCCGCCGTGTCGGCATGGCCGAGCACGTAAGCGAGGGCGAAGTCGGCGTCGCGCGAGGCCTGTTCGGGCCGTCGGCTGAAATAGGCCAGCGTATCCTCGGTGATGTAGTCGTATTTGGCCAGCATCGCCGGAACCCGCTCGCCGATGATGAGCGGCGAGAACATCTCGGTCAGCGACGAGGCGACCGCCTCGAACAGCGTCCGGTTCGTGCAAAAGGAGAGGTAGGCGCCGACCGCGAAACATGTCGCCGGCAACGCCAGCCTTTCGCTCTTCACCGCATCGGCATCGAGACCGAGCGAGGTCGCCAGATGCAGCCAGCGCGCAATGCCGCCGCTCCAGCCGTCCTCGCCGTCGTGGTCCTCGATGCGCTTGCGCCAGGCGGCGCGAAACGCCGGATCCTCGGCATGTGCGAGGATCATGGCATCCTTGCGCGGAATGACGGCCTGGTAGCAATAGCGGTTCAGCGCCCACGCCTGCATCTCGATCCTCGACAGCGCACCGCTGGTCATCCTGTGATGGAAAGGGTGGCGGTTGTGATAGCGCTCGGCACCGACCTGCCGCAGCACGGCTTCGAGCTCGCTGGAGGACAGGCCGTTCCTGGCCGCGTCGTGGAAATCACTCAAAATTCCATCTCCATCCCGTCGCGGGCGACTTCCCAGCCGGCCGCCTTGACCGCTGCGTGCTCGGCGGAATTCTCGTCCAGGACAGGGTTGGTGTTGTTGATGTGGACGAAGACACGGCGGCCGATCCTCACATCGGCCAAGCCGGCGATCGAGCCCGCGTCTCCCGACATTGCCAGGTGCCCCATGCGCGCACCGGTTTTTTGGCCGACGCCGGCGGCAATCATCTCGTCGTCCGTGTAGACCGTGCCGTCGAACAGAAGGCAGGCGGCATCGGCTAGGCGCGTGCGCAGGGTCGCGTCGATGCGCGCGCAGCCCGGTATATAGAAGACGGAGCCGCGATTGCCTGCACCGGCGATACGGACGCCGATCGTGTCGCCGGCGTCGGAGCTGAAATTGCCCTCTGGCTGACTTCTTTCCTCGAGATAAAGGGCTATCTTCCCGGGCACGGGAAAGCTCTCGACAGCCACGCCGGTGTCGTGGCCGTCTGCGTCGTAGATCGCCAGTTCTTCCGCCGGCGGCAAGATGCGTCGCGGCACGAGCGACGGATCGAGAACATTGAAAATCGAATTCGCCTCCAGCGTCGCCAGAACCTGTGTCGTTGCATAGATAGCGAAAGCCTGCCGCTCACGCAGGCTGAGCAGGCCGGCGACATGATCGACATCGGCATTGGTCAGCACCACCGCACGGATAGGCGTCGAACGCAGTGGCGCATCGTGCGCGGGCTGCAATTCGGGCGTTTGCGCAATCTGTTGGCGAATATCGGGCGAGGCGTTGAAGAGAACCCAGCCGGCCCCGTCCACTGACGCGGCGATGCTCGATTGGGTCCGCGAATGCACGCCGGCCATCCCGCTGCGCGCCGCGCGGCTCAGGTGATAGTTGCAATTCCATTGCGGAAAGCCACCTCCTGCCGCCGAGCCGATGATCTTCAAGCGCATTGCAATGCCCGCTCTGCGGCTTGTTCAACCAGCAGGAAATTTTCGGCCGTGAATCGCTTCGCGCCCGCATTGAACGCGTCAACGCCTTCCACGAAGATCTCACGCGGCAAGAAAGTGCGTGTCCCCGTTGCCAGGGACACGCACCTCTGCGGCCTACTTCTTGGGAGGAATTTCAGCAGGCAGATACCGCGAAATTTCGAAGCCCGCAGCAACTTGGCACATGGTCGGTTTTGTCCAGCTCTTCTTCATGGCATTTCTCCTCTTCTACCAGCCCGAAGGGGCCGATCCTTTTCTCAGTCAACCATTGCTGGGCACCATTGCAATGGCTCGTCCATCAGCTCTCAAAATGGACAAATGAAACGGTAGGTTCTGAAAAATCGAAAAACAAGACGTTCGAAAATAACAATGCTCATGCTTCAATTGCTGATCACGTAAGGCTTCTTCTCCTCCAGCGGAAGGTTTGCACCTTCCCATCCATCGGCGCCGAGCGGATACCAGATCACCGAACTGTAGCCCCATTCGACGGCCCGTTTCGCGGCATTCCAGGACATCCAGCAATTCGTCATGCAATAGAACAGGATAGCGCGCGACTTGTCGGCACCGGCTTCGGCCGCGAGGCCTTGGCGAAAATAGCTGGCGGTCTCCTCGGAGATAGCGCCGTAACCGACGTTGGCCAGCCAGATGCTGCCCGGGATGTCCTTTCTGATCGCCTCTCTCCAAATCGTTCCTGCCGGCAAATTGGCCGGCTTCGGCGTGTTCGGCATGACGTCGAAGAACACCGCCTTCTTCTCCCGCCACAGCGCCTCGGCCTCTGCCGTCGTCACCACGCTCGCACCTTGCAGCGTCTGCGGCACCGGCGCCCGATATTCGTCCATCCGGTAGCCGCCGGGCTCGGCGATATCGCCAGCCCACATCGGTTCGGTCAGACTGAGAAGGCCCGCAGCGACCAGCAAAATCGTCTCCTTTCCCTTCATACCGGCATCGTCATTGCGTGATCGGATTATCGTGTTCGTCGATCAGCGGCACATTGTAGTCCAGCAGGATCCTGTTGATCTCCGCCTGGTTTTCCCTGATCACCCGGTTGAGCGACCGCTTCCATTCCTGGTCGGATGGACGCACGCCCATGGTGATACGATAGGACATGCGCGAGCCGGTTTTTTCCTTCACCAGCGGAACGATCGTGAGGTCGGCGCCGAGTTCCTTAGCATAGTAGCCTGCCATCGGTCCCCAAATGACCGCCGCGTCGATCTTGCCGGCGAGCATGTCCTTGATCATGACCTCCCCCATGGAAGGGGTGAGGCGCGTATCCACCGCCAAGGGATAGATTTTTGCCGTTCGCAAGAGCTTGTTGGCAGCCATGTTGGCAGTCGGCGGCGTGCTTTCGACGACACCGATCTTCTTGCCGGTGAGTTTCGGATCCTCGATCGTCTCGACGCCTTCCATGCCGTTGCCCTTCGGGTGCACCAGCACATAGGAGGAGCGATAGTAGGCGTTGGTGTTCTGCACCAGTTCATCGCCCTGGGCATAGCCCATGATGATGTCGCATCGGTTGGCCGCCAGCGTGTTGCGCACGAAGCCGGCGACAAGAGGAAACCACGTGTAGGCGACGGACTTCCGACCGGTTTTCGCTGCAACCAGTTCGGCCAGCTTGTTTTCGAAGCCTTCGCCGCTCTTGTCGGTGAAAGGCATGTTCGAAGGATCGGCGCAGACGCGCAGAATATCGGGGTCGACCAGTTCTCCTGCGGCACCAAGGCCGGCGTCCTGCGCCTGGGCGTTCGAAGGCGGCAAGGCGAGTGCGCCGACGATCGACAGCACAAAACGCAGCTTCAACGCATCACGGCCAGTCATATCATCCACCCATACAGGATGCTTCGGCATCCTTCGCTGCTTGTGGCTTGTCTGCTTTCTTCGGCGGTCTGCCGCGGGGCGCCGCACCGTCGGCGCGGGCGCGGAGGTAGACGTAGAGATCGTCCATGTAGCAATAGACGTTCTTGTTGTCGCCAAAGGCAGGCATGACATTCTCCTTGCCGCCGCCGACATTCTTGCGGCCTTCGGCGACAATCGAGAGGAACGTGCCGTAATCCATGGTTTTCAGGCTGTTGACCAGGGCCGGCGCATAGCTCGAACCGGTGCCGTCCGGTCCGTGACAGACATGGCAATCGGAGTGATAGCGGCGATAACCGCTGAACGTGTACCAATCCACGGTTCCGTTTTCGATCTTGTAGGTCGGGTTTCCGTCCGCGTCGAAATGTTTGCCGGCCTCTTCCGTCACCGCCTTGGCTTTTTCCGCGCTGTCCTCGGCCTGCGCGAGACTTGAGCTTGCCAGAGGCAGCAGAGCCAGGGCGAGGGCGGAAATTACAATGCGAACGGACATTCAGTATCTTCCTTCATTTGCCACGGACACGGGCTTTTCTGTCGTGAAGCGGCATTGATCGATGTTTTGGGGCGCGGCGAAATCGAGAGCCCGGTCCTGGCTTCCCGGTGATCCGGGCTCTCGCTTTTCAAGCCTTGGTCTTTTCACAAGACCCGAGGCGTGTGCCTAAGGTTCCCGTGTGTCAGTCCGGGAGACCGAAGACGGTGAGCTGACCGCCCAGCGTCGTGTAGTCGGCCAGTGCTGCGTAGCCACCGACCGCTCCCAGACCAGCAGTCCCAACGACCGCAGTCTCGTCGCCTTGCTCACGGCCCTGATCGACGGCGCCATGCCAGGCAGCGGCGTTTTCGGGCGAAAGCAGTCCACCTGCCAGACCGATACCGGCCCATCCGCCGACGCCGGACAGAACGGCGATGTACTGCTTGCCGCCATGCTCGTAGGCCGTGATGTTGCCGATGATGCCGGACGGGGTCTTGAACTTGTAGAGTTCATTCCCGTCATGATCGACCGCCTTGATGTAGCCCTCGAGCGTGCCGTAGAAGACGACGTCGCCGTCGGTTGCCAGCGCGCCCGACCACACCGAGAACTTCTCGGGTTTCGACCAGACGATCTCGCCCTTGGCAGCATCCCAGGCAATGAAGTTGCCCATGTGGTCGGCTCCAGGGGGAGGATACATCGACACGGTGGCGCCCACGTAAGGCTGACCGGCAGTGTAGCTCACCTTATAAGGCTCATAGTCCATGCAGACATGGTTTGTCGGCACGTAGAACAGGCCGGTCTTCGGCGAATAGGCCGCCGGTTGCTGGTCCTTGGTTCCAAGCGCCGCCGGGCAGATGCCCGTCGTGTTGGTGTCTTCGCCGTTCGCCTGGGTCGAATATTTGGCCACGACCTGCGGGCGGCCATACTGGTCGCTGCTGGGGTCCATGTTGACTTCCGTCGCCCAGTTCACTGCCGGATCGTATTTCTTGGCGACGAGAAGTTCGCCACTGGCGCGATCCATGGTGTAGGCAAAGCCATTGCGGTCGAAATGCACCAGCACGTCGCGCTTGGCGCCGCCGACCTCCATGCCATCGACGAGAATCATCTCGTTGATGCCGTCAAAGTCCCATTCGTCATGCGGGGTCATCTGGTAGAGCCATTTGGCAACACCAGTATCCGCATCGCGAGCCATGATTGTCATGGACCAGCGATTGTCGCCTGGGCGCTGGACCGGGTTCCATGTCGAGGGATTGCCGGTACCATAGTAAACCAGGTTCAGCTTGGGATCATAGGAATACCATCCCCATGTCGTGCCGCCGCCTGTCTTCCACTGCTCGCCTTCCCAGGTGTTCGTGCCGGAATCCTTTCCGACAGGTTTGCCGAGATGGGTGGTCTTCTCGGGATCGATCAGGGTGTCTGCGTCCGGACCTTCCGAATAGGCTTTCCAGGCGAGCTTGCCATCTGCCAGATTGTAGGCGGCCAACCAGCCGCGAACGCCGAATTCAGCGCCGGAGACGCCGACCAGCACCTTGTCCTTGACGACTACGGGTGCTGACGTGCCGGATTCGCCCTTTCCGCCGTCGGTCTGCTCGCCGTTCTTGACTGACCAGACGACCTTGCCGGTCTTGGCATCGAGCGCCACGACGGTGGTGTCGGCCTGGTTTAGAATGATCTTGCCGTCACCATAGGCGACGCCACGATTGACCGTGTCGCAGCACATGATCCCAATAACATTGGGGTCTTGCTTGGGCTCGTATTTCCAGAGGATCTTTCCGTCATTGTTGAGATCGAGAGCATAGACGGTGTTCGGGAACGGCGCGTGGACATACATCACATCGCCGATAATCAGCGGCCCGCCTTCATGGCCGCGCAGCACGCCAGTGGAGAAGCTCCACTTGACCTGCAGGTTCTTCACGTTGTCCTTGGTGATCTGGTTAAGTTTGGAAAAGCGGGTGTTGGCGTAGTCACCCGTCTGCATCACCCAGTCCTTGGGGTTTTCGGCCATTTTCATTAGTTCTTCATTGGCCGACGTCATGTGGACCGCGCCGAACGACATGAGCGCCGCGGTCGTTAGTAGGTAGGCAGTTTTCGCAAATACACGCATCAAAGTCCTCCCAGGGTTCACAATGACGAATCGTCCGTTGAGCCCACGAGGGCTTGCCCAAGCGATTCATGTGGGGGAAGTATTTCCGGCAGCGTGTCACGACCTAAGCCGAATGAGCAGAGGGCACCGTTACTGCCCATCCCACTTGGCCTACGAAAGACTGTCGCCGCTCCCTAATGACGGTGACGCCCTTGAAGCCGGAAACAGGATGAAGCTATGTCATCCCCAAGCGGAAGGCAAGAAAAATCACTTCCGTCTATGTTGCACTGCAATATAGAGAAATAGATATGAAAAAACTCATACAGAAAGCTATTGATCGACTGTGAATGAGGCTGGATTTATATAAGTTACCCAATTTTGCGTATTTTTTGGACGGAATGTATTAAGTTTTATTTATGAATATTCATTGGATCGTGTGAAATTAAGTATGCGCGTGTCGCTCGGGGTGCCGATAGTGGAGGAGACATGAAATGAAGGTCGGCACCGGGATTCGGAGGGGGTGATCGTGTCGTCGAGGAGGCCTTTTGCCGGCCGGCACGGCCCTGCTCCTTTGGTACTATACGGCCTGCATGAGAACTTGACTGGCGTGGTGGCACGAGGCCAACTGGTGCTGTGATCCGTCTCGATCCATCGGGCTCGATCTGTCACGTCCGGGCCAAACGGAGGGTTTCCCCATGCTCAGATATGTCGGCTTTTCGACCTTGCCGCTGTTGCTTACATCGGCCTTGGCCTTCGCCAATCCGGCCGGCGCCGCCGGCGATTACCCGACGGTGACGGTTGTCGACTATGTGCTCGGCTGCATGCAGACGAATGGCCAGACACGTCGGGCGCTGGAGAGCTGTTCCTGCTCGATCGACGTCATCGCCTCGATCCTTCCGTTCGAGGATTATGAAAGGGCCGAGACCTTCAAGAGCATGTCCCTGACGACAGGGGAGCGTTCGGGACTGTTTCGCGAAAGCGCGCCGGCAAAAGCCGCGAGCACGGAACTGAAGCGCGCGCAGGCGGAAGCCGACGTGCGCTGCTTTTAAACAAACGCGTTGCGCACGCGGCTTCAGAGCCCCGTAGCCTCCAGTGGCCATTGATTGCGAAATACCTTGCCATCCGTATCGATAGCTTCGACCTGGATTTGGCCATTGCCGTGCGCCGTGAAATCGAATCGGAAATTGGGATCTTCCGAAATCGATATTCCACCTTCCATCGAGAGAATCGGCCGGTCTGCCTGCGAGATCGATAGTTTCTGAACAAAATGCGCGGGGATGAAATACTGGGTCAGCGGGTTGCGCTGCAGGCCCGAATTGTTCGGGTGCCGGATCATCAACTGCAATTCCTGTGCCTTTGTCATCGTCTCTTGAGGCGGGAATTGGCGCAGCTTCATCTGCCCCATCGTCGCCAGCGCCTCGTCCTGGTTCTTGACCGCCGGGGCCGAGCATCCGCCCGATGCCTTGACGAACGTCTGGGCCATGTGGAGCTCGCCACCCTGCGTTTCTGCTATGGCACGCAGATAGGAATAGTCGTTGACGCGCACACGCGTCGACAGATGCGTCACGCCGGCGTCCTTGCCGATCTGGAACGTCGCCGCCACCGGTGCCGGATTGACGTCGATGATCAAGGTGACGGATTTGATGCCGTCAGGCGCCTTGGCGGGGTCGATATAGATGTCGACGGGCACGATGGCGGCATCCTGCGCCCGCTTCGGCGCCTCGATCCTGACGACGCCGCTATCGACCAGAATTGCCCGATCGCCGAACACGTCGCCTTTCAGATCCTGCCAGATTCTGTCCGAAGATGCTGTTGTTTGCTGCGCGTTGGCGGCTCCGGAGGAACCAACGAGCGTGCCGACGGCCAAGATGATCGCGGCGAAGATGGCCGCGAGCGGCAAGGCGAGCTGCCGGCTCCGGTAAGCGTGGTTCTGCATTTCGATGCCTCCACCAATGTCAGAGAGGTGGTGCCCAGGCTGATATCGAGGATAAGCCCTTGACGATGTGTTGGCAAATCGATCGACCTCGTCCACGTCCAGCGCTTGTCGTGCGGTCTATTCCCATTCGAGTTCGGCAAAGGCGGCGGTTGCATTGCGCTCATTATACTCGTCGAATAGACGCCACTTGCCCCGTTCGCTTGCGCCCGCGGTCTTGACGGACTCGCTGAGCGGCATCCCGTCGGCGATCGCCCTGCGAATATCGCGCGCCAGAACCTCGAAATAGCGCCGCTCCGCCGTCAGCGCCTCCGGCCAGTCGGCCGGCACCGGGCCATGACCCGGCACGGCGCGCGCGGCGCCGATCGCGGCGAGCGCATCCATCTGGCGAAGCCAGCCAAGCAGCGATCCGTCGAGCGTCGGCAAGGAACCGACGAAAACGAGACCGCCGGCAA